>DATFQZ010000083.1:0-19986 GCA_035263765.1 Candidatus Angelobacter sp.
TCTACCTGCGGGGCGAGTATCCCCTCGCCGCCGAGCGCATGGCGCACGCGATCGAAGCGGCCCAAAAGGATGGGCTGCTGGGTCGCGACGTCCTTTCGCGCGGTCTGAGCTTCAACATCGAGATACGCCGCGGTGCTGGCGCCTACATCTGCGGCGAGGAGACGGCGCTGTTCAACTCTATCGAAGGCTACCGCGGCGAACCTCGCAACAAGCCGCCGTTCCCGACCCAAGCCGGCCTGTTTCACCAGCCAACAGCAGTCAACAACGTGGAGACGCTGGCCAACGTGCCGCTTATCCTGCGTGAGAGTGGCTCTGTCTACGCGCGTACGGGCACCCAGGATTCGGCCGGAACCAGGCTGTTCTGTTTATGCGGGCACGTGGCGCGGCCCGGAGTCTACGAAATCGAGATGGGCGTGACCCTCGGCCAGTTGATTGACCTCGCCGGCGGTGTGGCCGGCAACGGCAGGCTAGAGGCCGTTCTTCTTGGCGGCGCTGCCGGTACCTTTGTCTCGCCGCAGGAGCTGGACACGCCGCTGACGTTCGAAGGCACGCGCGCCATTGGAGCCACGCTGGGTTCAGGCGTAGTCATGCTGTTCGACGATTCAGTGGACCTCAAGAGAATTCTGCTGCGCATCGCGGGATTCTTCCGCCACGAGACTTGCGGGCAATGCGTCCCTTGCCGCGTCGGCGTTACGCGCCAGGAAGAAGCGCTCGTGCGGCTTGTGGACCTCAAGCCTCTCGGCTCGCAAGCGGATGAGGTCGGACGTCTGCGGGAGATCGCACAAGCCATGCGCGACGCCTCGATCTGCGGGCTGGGACAGACTGCGTCCAGCGCGCTGGAGTCAGCGCTTCGACGGTGGAGTTTGTTCGCATGAACAATCCCAAGGCAACCACGGAAGGCCGCAATGGAACACCTACCACGGAGGCGCAGAGACACGGAGAAGAATCCAGCGTAGAGACGTGGCATTGCCACGTCTCATTGCTTGCGCCGTCCAAAATTCGTCCTTGCGCGAAGCAAAAAGAGCAGAAAAACGTCCCAGGAGGGCAAGATTGTCGGAGACAGTAGCAAAAAAATCACCCGCACCTGAGCCAGACGCTCCGCAGGCGACGGTCCCCATACCCCGTGGGCCGGTACCAGAGATTCCGCCCGCACGCCCCGTGAAAACCGTCTCTATCAAGATCGACGGCAAAGAAGTCTCCGTTCCGGAAGGCTCCACGATCCTCGACGCCACGCAGGAAGCCGGCATCGAGACGCCAACGCTCTGCTACCTCCAGACGCTGACCCCGGTCAACGCCTGCCGCGTGTGTGTCGTGGAGTTGGAAGGGTCGCGCACGCTGGCGCCAGCATGCTCGCGCAAAGTGGAACCCAACATGTCCGTTAAGACTGACTCCGAACGCGTACGCCTGAGCCGCAGACTGGTGCTCGAGTTCCTGGCCTCTTCGGTGGATGTCTCCACCGCGCCCATGTTCAAGGCATACATGGAGCGCTACGGCGCGCAGCCGGAGCGTTTCGGAACAGCGCGGGCCACGGTCGCGCAGCCCGCAAAGATTGATAATGATCTTTACGTCCGCGATTACTCGAAGTGCATCCTTTGCTACAAGTGCGTGGAGGCCTGCGGCGTGGACGCGCAAAACACGTTTGCCATCGCCGTGGCCGGCCGCGGCTTTTCGGCGCACATCGCAACCGAGTTTGATGTCCCGCTGCCTGACTCCGCGTGCGTTTATTGCGGCAACTGCATTGGCGTGTGTCCCACCGGCGCGCTGATGTTCAAGAGCGAATACAAGATGCGCCAGGCCGGCACGTGGGACGAATCACGCCAGCACCAGACCACCACCATCTGCCCTTACTGCGGCGTGGGCTGCAACCTCACGGTGCACGAGCAGGACGGCAAGATTGTCCGCGTGACCTCGCCGCTCGACCACGACGTGACCCACGGCAACCTTTGCATCAAAGGCCGCTTCGGCTGGCAGTTCGTGCAGATTGAGCCGGCGAAATAGGGAGAGATTTCTTACCGAGGTGGGTCTTTCCAAGGTCGGAATGCCGATTGCGGAAAAGTGTGCCTAACCCTCTGTCATCCTGAGCGGAGCGCCGCGCTAGTCTTCCCCAGCCGTTGCTGATGGGCGCGAAGTCGAAGGACCCTGAGGGTCTTTCCTTCGACATGCTGATTTAGGGAGTTCGCCCCATGCTGTCTCGTGCCCTGGCAATTCCCCGAGGGTTCAGCAATATGCGAGAGGTAAGGGCTGTCAGCTAATTTAGCTTCTTACAGCTTTACGATGCAGCAAGCGCCGGAGGCGCGCCAAGAGGGTAGCCCACGGCGCAGCAGCGCGGAGCCGTGGGAAAGTGTGACAGAGGATTTTTGAGCGCCAGAGGTGCGGCGCAGAACCATCCGAAAAACATGTTGCGGATCGCAGGCCACGTGATGTTTTTCTAGGCCCCTAATCGCGGAATGAGTTTCTATCGCTGGGGGATGCTGAACCCGAGATGAAACTGGTTTATGCACGTAGCTGTGGGACATTTGTCGCGCCTCTGGCGCTCGCAATTGTAACTATGCTTACCCACGGCTCCGCGTCCCGCTCCGCCGTGGGCTACCCTGTCGGCGCGCCTCCGGCGCTTGGTGGGAATTCCGATCACCCTGCCATCAGTGATAAGCCGTCGTTGATCCCACCAGCAGCTTCACCAGCTCCGCCAGGCTTTTGACCTTGGCCGTTGGCTCCGCCGCTGCGGGCCGGGTTGCGCCTGAGCCGGGACGAGCCGACGGCCGGTCCACCCACACATTCTTGATGTCCAGAGCGTTGGTGGGAACAATGTCGTGGTACACGCTTTGCCCGGCGTGCAGGATCTGCTCTTTCTTCACACCGCTGCGCCGCACGGTCTCCTCGAAGTTTGCTGGTGACGGTTTGTAGCTCCGCACCTGCTGTGCCGTTACGATGACGCTGAACTCCACCCCGAGCTTCTTTTTGGTCGCGGCAAACAGGTCGTCGTCAACGTTAGAGATGATTCCCAGGCGAAAACGTTTCGCCAGCGCCTGCAGGCTGCCCACGGTGTCAGGGAACGGCTCCCACTGCGTCAGCGACTCGGCGAAGCGCCGGCTGTCTTCGCCGGAGATCCCCACGTTCAAACGACGCCCCATGGTTTCGACCGAACGCGCCAACACCTGGCGGTAGGGAAGATACTCTCC
This sequence comes from Candidatus Angelobacter sp., assembly GCA_035263765.1. Lineage (GTDB taxonomy): Bacteria > Acidobacteriota > Terriglobia > Terriglobales > Acidobacteriaceae > Angelobacter. Next base: position 3,180 of record DATFQZ010000083.1, read on the forward strand.
GGCTTCGAGTTCGACTTCGGCTTCGCCGTATTCTTCCAGAAGTTTCGCATCAGGAATGGCACGGCCGTTGGGCGAGAACATGGGACGCAAGGCCGCGAGCATTCCCGTTTCCCAATCGATAAGAGTGCCGTAGCAGTCGAAGGTGATGAGGCGGATGGACGAAAAATCCATCCCACGAGCATAGTGTGGTCTGCGAAGAGATGTCTACTGACACGCTTGGAAAAGAAAACCAACCACTTACCGCGGATGCACGCGGATGAGCGCTGGTCGAACCAAAGGGGATCGGGGCATCTGTCCATCAGCTCATCGGGCCATCGGAAGAAGGCCCCAATCTAGAGTGAGCCGCTGACTGGACCTCCCGATTCCCCGTGTCTCCGTGCCTCCGTGGTGAGAATTGAGCTAGGTCTCGATGCGCACAAACAAATCCGTGCTGATCCGCGTAAATCCACGGTAAGGGGTTGTTGTTCCGTTCGCGCGGTCGAAGCTGCTACTGTATTCATCATGGCACCCGCCACGGAAAACCCATTCGCCGTACTCACTCTGATCGCTGCTCCCGCAGTGTTCACGAACGCGTCTTCGGTGCTGGCGTTGGGCACCGGCAACCGTCTGGCTCGGGTGGTGGACCGGACGCGCGTCCTGGCTCAAGAGCTGCACTCTGTCGGCAAGCGCGACCAGGCCACCGACCTTTGGGTCAACCATCTAGGACGCCTCGAAAGACGCGGCTCTTTACTGGTGCGCGCCATGAGCTTCTTCTACGGCTCGATCGCCGCCTTCGCCGCTGCCAGCCTGGTTTCCATCCTGGGCGCGGTCCTGGCTTTCTCGCAATACCGGCTTTCTTTTGAGGTTCTCTCCTTCATCAGTTTTATTGCCGGTACGGTCGGTTTCATCGCGTTGACCGTGGGCTGTACCTTGCTGGTCCGCGAGACCCGCATTGCATTGGAGACCATGTCCGACGAAGTAGATCTGGCTAAGAGTTTGCTGAAGTAATCGCCGGAATCGCGCGCAATCGCACGGAATCGCCGTAATCGTAAAAACTCTGGTTTCGCTGCGATTACGGCGATTACGGCGATTGCGGCGGTCACGGCGATTGCCCTCTGCGAATTTGCTTTGAACAACCGCCATCAAATTTGCTCGATCTTGGTTCTGTCCTATAGAATCACTGGTTCCCTTCGACGTTCCGGCGTCAGCAGAACCAGCCAGCATGAAAATTCACGAGTACCAGGCCAAAACAATTCTTGCGAAATACGGCGTGGCCATCCCGCGCGGCGAAGTGGCTCTGACTCGCGCTGAGGCTGAAAAGGCCGCGCACCGGCTGTTCGAAGAAGGCGCGAAAGGCGTTGTAGTGAAGGCCCAGATCCACGCCGGCGGACGCGGTAAAGGTGGCGGAGTCAAGGTCGCCAAGAGCCTCGAGGAAGCCAAGAGCTGGGCCGACAAGATCCTGGGCATGCGCCTGGTCACGCACCAGACGGGCCCGGAGGGCAAGATCGTGCAGCGCCTGTTGATCGAGGAGACGCTGCCGATCGAGCGTGAACTTTACCTCGGCATTGTGGTCGACAGGGTGACAGCGCGTCCGGTATTCATGGCTTCAGCCGCGGGCGGTATGGAGATCGAAGAGGTCGCAGCGAAAGATCCCAACGCGATCCTGAAGGAAGCCATCGATCCCACCATCGGCTTCAACGCTTTTCATGCACGCAAGCTCGCATTCGGACTGGGACTCAAGGGTGAGCAAATCAGCGAAGCCGTGCGTTTCATGACCGGCCTCTATCGCGCGTTTGTCGAGACGGATGCCTCACTCATGGAGATCAACCCGTTCATCACCACCACGGACGGACGGCTGTTTGCGCTGGACGCCAAGATCAATTTTGACGATAACGGGCTCTTCCGCCACAAAGACCTCAAAGAGCTGCGCGATATCAACGAAGAGGACCCGCTCGAAGTCGAAGCCTCCAAGTACAACCTGAACTACATCAAGCTCGACGGCAACATTGCTTGCCTGGTGAACGGCGCGGGCCTGGCCATGGCCACGATGGACATCATCAAGTACGCCGGCGGATCGCCTGCCAACTTTCTGGACGTCGGCGGCGGCGCCAACGCCGAGCAGATTCGTCACGCGTTTGAAATCCTGCTCAGCGACAAGCACGTACGCGCCATTCTGATCAACATCTTCGGCGGCATTCTGCGCGTGGACACGCTGGCTGCAGGTGTGGTGGACGCTGCGAAGGCCACCAATTTGAAGCTGCCTTTGGTGCTGCGCCTCGAAGGCACCAACGTGGAGCAAGGCCGCGAGATTCTAAAGAACTCCGGCCTGAACTTCATCGTGGCCTCGGACATGAAGGATGCGGCGGAGAAAGTAGTGGCAGCAGCAGGACGGTGAAGGAAGTTCGCGCAGATTTGCGCAGATGATCGCAGATCAAAGAACCGAATTGGGCGGCGAATGAACGCGAAGGTACTCGAATTTCATAAATAGCCTTGCGAAGACTTCGTGAAAATTCGTGGCTAGCCCGAACTCCGATTTGCGTTGATCTGCGAAGATCAGCGGCTAAGGGTGTTCTGGCTAGCAGCTAGGGGCTAGCAGCTAGTAGCTAAAAACATGGCAATTCTTGCGGACAAATCGACGCGGCTGATGATTCAGGGCATTACCGGGCGGGAAGGAACGTTCCACGCCAAGACCTGTGCCGCATACGGCACCAACATTGTTGGCGGCGTGACCCCCGGCAAAGGCGGCACCACGCACGAGGGTTGGCCGATCTTCAACACTGTGGCGGAAGCCAAAGAGAAGACCGGCGCCAACGCCACCATCATCTTTGTCCCGCCGCCGTTCGCGGCCGATGCGTTGCTCGAAGCCGTGGACGCCGAGGTCCCCCTGATCGTCTCCATCACCGAAGGCATTCCCGCGCTGGACATGGTCCGGGCTTACGAGTACTTAAAGATCAAAGGCAAATCACGGCTGATCGGACCAAACTGTCCGGGCATCATCTCGCCGGGTAAATGCAAGATCGGCATCATGCCCGGCCACATTCATAAGGAAGGGCACATCGGCATCGTGTCGCGCTCCGGCACGCTGACGTATGAGGCTGTATTCCAGCTCACGCAACGCGGCATTGGGCAATCGACGGCGATCGGTATCGGCGGCGACCCCATCATCGGCACCAACTTCATTGATGCCCTCAAGCTGTTCAACGAAGACCCGGAGACCGAGGCCATCATCATGATCGGCGAGATCGGCGGCAGCGCTGAAGAGAGCGCCGCGGAGTACGTGAAGAGACACGTCAAGAAGCCGGTGGTGTCGTTCATTGCCGGGCAGACTGCGCCGCCGGGACGCCGCATGGGCCACGCCGGCGCGATCATCTCAGGTGGACACGGAACCGCGGCCGAAAAAATCAAGGCTCTCGAGAACGCAGGAATCGCCGTAGCCAAGTCGCCGGCCATGATGGCGCAAACGCTCATGGAACGCATAGGGAAATCGGCCGTTAGCACTTAGCTTTTGGCTTTTGGCTCTTGGCACAACCGTAGATGATGAACGTCTTTCAAAAATCGATGGCCAAAACCAAGAGCTAAAAGCCAAAAGTTAAAAGCCAAGAGCCAAGAGCCAACCCGAATGGCTCGCAATCACCAGGAGACATACCAGGAATGCAAACACTGCAACGCACTTTTTCCATCATCAAGCCCGACGCGGTAGCCAAAGGCGCCGCCGGCGACATTCTCCACATGATCCAGGAGAAGGGCTTCCGCATCATCGGCATGAAGATGCTGGAGATCACCAAGCAACAGGCGGAAGGTTTTTACGCGGTCCACGCCGCCCGGCCTTTTTTCGACTCGCTGACTACCTTTATGTCCAGCGGGCCGATCGTGGTGTTGGCGCTCGAGAAGGAAAACGCGATCGCCGACCTGCGCAAGCTGATGGGCGCGACCAATCCCGCGCAGGCCGAAGCCGGCACGGTGCGCAAGAAGTGGGCGGAGTCGATCGAGCGCAACGCCATCCACGGCTCTGACGCCGACGATACCGCGCGTTTCGAGTTGAGCTATTTCTTCGCGGGATACGAGCTCACACGTTAATCGTCAGCCCGCGGTCGCGTAGACAGCCACGACAAAAAACCTCACCACAGATAACACTGATCACACAGATGAACACTGACTCATTCTTAAGAATCAGTTTGATCAGTGTCATCTGTGGTAAGAATGTCTTTTCACTCGATGACGCGGTACAGCCCACGACTGCGTGATTCCAGGATCGCGTCCAACCCGCCGCTCACATATTCCTTGAAATACGCCGCGCTGCGATGGGCTTCGAATGCCGCGGCATCGACATACTGCTCGTAGAAAAGAAACTTGCGGGCGTTTTCGGTAGATTGATGGCCCACATACATCAGGCAACCTGGCTCGCGGCGGGAATGCTCCTGGAGAACACGAATGTACTCCTTGCATTTTTCTTCCGTGCCCGGTTTCACCAGCATGTCGACAGTCAAGACGATCATTTGGCCCTCGCGCTTTTCTTGCCAGATTTTCGAGATGCGGTCTCCGCGAGTTCGTCCGTAAACTCCGGAATGAAGATGGTCTGCTCGCGGTCAGGACCGGTGGAAACCATGCCGATTCTCGCCCCCGTCTCCTTTTCGAGGAAACGCAGATATTCCTGGGCTTTCTTCGGCAGCTTGGTGAACTCAGTGATCCCTTCCGTAGACTTCTGCCATCCCGGCATTTTCTCGTACACCGGCTCTACCTTTTCAAAGCCGGTTGCCAGAGCGGGAACCGTATCGGTCTTCTTGCCGTTGATCTTGTAGCCTACGCAAACCGGAACTTCGTCGAGTTCGTCGAGCACGTCGAGCTTGGTCACGACCCACCAGTTCACGCCGTTGATCATCTGGGCGTAGCGCAGCAGCGGCAGGTCCACCCAGCCGCAACGCCGCGGGCGCCCAGTGACGGCCCCGTACTCGTTGCCTTTGGCGCGCAACTGGTCGGCGACTGGGCCTTCGATCTCCGATGGAAACGGCCCGCCACCCACGCGCGTGCAGTAAGCCTTGGTCACGCCGATAACCGTGTTGATGGCGTTGGGCGGCACGCCGGTCCCGGTAACGGCGCCGCCTGAAGTGGCGCTGGATGACGTAACGAAAGGATAGGTTCCGTGATCGATATCGAGCATGGTGCCCTGCGCGCCTTCGAACATGACGGACTCGCCATCCTCCAGCGCGCGGTTGATCAGCGCGGCCGTGTCGGTGACAAACGGCGCGATTTTCTTTGCGGCGTCGGCATATTCGCGGACCATGCTGTCGGCGTCGAGCGGCTCGGAGTTGAACAGCGCGTGAGCGATCATGTTTTTCTCGCGGCAGGCGTTCTCGATGGTCGAGCGGAGCAGGTTGGCATCCAGCAGGTCGGCCACGCGTAAGCCGCGGCGGCCCATCTTGTCCTCATACGCCGGACCAATGCCGCGCGAAGTCGTTCCGATCTTTACCCGGCCAGGAGCGTTCTCCGCACCCATCTCGATCATGCGATGGTAGGGGAGAATCACGTGCGCGCGGTTGGAGACAAACAGGTTGCGGTCCACTTCCACACCGGCCTGGCGCAACGCACTAACCTCTTTAAGGAACGCCAGCGGATCCAGCACCACACCGTTGCCGATCACCGCGCGGCAGCCTTTGCGCAGCACGCCGCAGGGCACCAACTGGAGGACGAATTTCTTGCCTTGGATGATGACGGTGTGGCCGGCATTGTGGCCTCCGGCATAGCGGGCCACGATGGAAAACCCTTGCGAGAGAACGTCTACGATCTTGCCTTTACCTTCGTCGCCCCACTGGGCGCCGACAATGACGGCCGTTTTGCCGCGTTTCACTTGATTCGCACACTCCTCGCCCGTGGTTGGTTTTTCGCAGATTGGACTAAGTCGGGAAACCTGAGACGGGAAAGTCTGGTATTACTTGTAGATTCTAGCAGACCAGCGCGGCTGAAGGCACGCCAAGCCAATTTGCCAAAAATGCCTCAAATCTGTGTGGCACCGGCACTCCTGCCGGTGCTTGCTTCCTAAAGAAGGACGCTTTGGCACAGGCAAGAGTGCATGTGCCACACGATCTTGCCATAGAAAGCACCGAATGCTTGCTGGATTGTGCTAGGAATCGACAAGCTCCGAATCATACTTCTTGAACATATCCCGAAGAGCCGCAGGATTGCGGTCGGGCATTTTATGAATCTCCTGGATCAAACGATGGATATTCGAAGTCATCACCAGCAGATAGCGCAGCGGCCCGGGACCCGGATTCCAATAGGTATGGGCGTTACCTCGGGGAACGAACACTGCGGACCCAGCGCCCGCTTCGACTTCCTCCGTCCCGACTTGAACTCGCAACGTGCCTTCGAGAACGTACCAGGCTTCATCATCACTATGGTGAACGTGCAACGGAGCAATCAGGCGTGGTGGGCCAGGAGGGCCGCCTGCATCCCGCCACTCGGCAATGACAAAGCCGTCGTCGGATGAGCCAATGACTTTTCCGGCAAGCAAGGGAGCGATGATCGAACTCATAGCGTGCGGATCATAACAGAAGAAGGGACGGCGCGGAATTGAGTCAGTCGTGCCAGGCCGCAACTCAAATGATTTACTTCTCCCGCACTCGCGGTGCTCGCGTTACCCTGTAACGTATGCTCCCGTTCAAACTGGTCTACAGTGACGACTACTATCTGCCCATCGGCGCCCACGTCTTTCCCGCACAGAAATACCGTATGATCCGCAAGCGGCTGCTGGAGGCCGGCATCGCCGAGCCTGGCGACTTCGTTGAGCCACAACCCGCGCACGATGAAGACATTCTTCTGGTGCACACGCGCGAATACGTGCAGAAGTTGAAGAATGGCACGCTTTCCGCCGCTGAAGAATTGCAGATGGAAGTCCCTTACTCACCCGAGCTGGTCAAGGCTTTCTGGCTCTCGGCCGGCGGCTCCATCCTGGCTGCCGACCTCGCCTTGCGCGACGGCTTGGCGCTCAACATCGGCGGGGGATTCCATCACGCCTTCCCCGACCACGGCGAAGGTTTCTGCGTGATCCACGACGTGGCGGTGGCTATCAAGCGCATGCACCAGGAAGGCAAGATCACGCGGGCCATGACCGTGGACCTCGATGTCCACAACGGCAACGGTACGGCAGCGATCTTTCCGCCTAAGACGCGGCTCGGCCATCCTTTGCCCAGCGCCAGCGCGAGCCGTCGTGACGTACACCCCGCGAACCTCGAAGCGCAGCACGCAACGGGCGAGCTGGAAGTCTTCACCATCTCACTGCACCAGGCGCACAACTATCCACTGCACAAACCGCCTTCGTCCATTGACGTGCATTTGCCCGACGCCACCAACGACGAAGAATATCTGGGATGGCTGGACCAGTCGCTCAGCTCGGCCTTCCGGCATTTCACGCCGGAGCTGATCTGCTACATCGCCGGCGCCGATCCTTACAAAGAAGATCAGCTCGGCGGGCTGGCGCTGACCATCGAGGGCCTGAAGAAACGCGACGAACTCGTGTTCCGTGTGGCCAAGACACACAACGTGCCAGTCATGGTCACGTACGCTGGCGGTTATGCCCACCACGTGGAAGACACCGTCACCATTCACTGCAACACGGTAGTTGCGGCCAAAGAGATATTCGCAACGTCTCACCGATGATTGGGCGTAGAGACGTGGCATGCCACGTCTCAGAGACGCGACAATGTCGCGTCTCTACGTCATCAGGCTGAAGAACCCAAAATGTTGGGGCAGTCCCCGCTCTCGCCCGTTCGCCTACCTGACACTCCACTCATCCACGGCCGTGGTCTTCCCTTCCGCATTGGTGATTTCAATCTTCTGGAAGGTGAACGAGACGTCCTCGAGCGGGTGCGGATTGGGCGGCTCGCCGGCGTCAGGAAAACCGATGTATTGCTTCACGGCTGAAATCGTCGCGTTGGTAAGCGTTACTGTCTCAAAGACCGTGTCAACACCCATCGGGCTCGGTCTCGAGAATTCAAATTCCACCTGAGGCAGCACTTCGTTGGTGGAGGCGGACTGAAAGATTTGCGGCGATGCGGCGTTCCATTCCTTGGTGATCACAACGGGTGCGTACTGTCTCTTGCCGCTGGCCATGCCGGTGGCGGCGTCTCTGGGCACAGTCAGCGAGAGCAGAAACTGGGTGCAGCGGATCCACTTCTCCTGGCCTTTGGCCGTGCTGTCGCCTTTGAATTGGCCCTGCTTTGTGCCGCGGATGGCCACGCGGCACTGTATGCCGCCGCTGCCCGCCTGCACCATCATGTGCAGAGGTGTGGCTGCCGGCTGCGTCGATGAGCTTTGTGACTCCGCGATGGGGACGCTGCCGTAGCCGAAGACGACGAGTAAGCTTGCGAGAATGATGCGGTATTTGAACTTCACGTCACTTCCTCCTGTTCCAAGGAAGCACGGGAACGTGCTACCGCATGGCATTGTACCCTGAGAACTTCAGGAAGCCAGCGCCAACTGGCCCATGACTTCATCCACATAGCACCAGGTCCAACTCTCGCCCGGCTCAATCGAGCGGACCACGGGGTGCTTGGTATGGTGAAAGTGTTTGGTGGCGTGCTGGTTCTTGGATGAATCGCAGCAGCCTATGTGACCGCACTCGGTGCACATGCGGAGATGGACCCAGGTGTCGCCGGATTTGATGCAGTCTTCACAGACGTTAGCGTCCGTTCGAGTAAACTTCATCTTGGTGAAATGAGTGCATGTTCTCGCCATGGAAACCTCCTTCTTTAGGCTGCGCCCGTAGCCGGTTGTGGTTGATATTCCAGTGCCTCGCGGTCCCACTTGCCCAGTGTAGCGCCGGCTTCGTACGTACTCTCCAGGAAATCGAGCAGGACGGTGGTTGGTGAGGTAGCCTTGCGGACATCGTCGTACATCAGAAGAAATTCGCCCACGTCCTTCGAGTAAGAAGCCTTCTGCGGTCGCACTGCCTGCTGTGCGAAACCCGGCGGTTCGGGCGCGGCATACGCGTAGAACGCCGCATCAGCCACCGGGCCTCCGCCCGGCCACCAACCGGCACTGATGACTTCATGCGAGTAAGCTTCGCGCATGATCTTACGCAGCACCGGATCAGGATCGTTGCGCTCCGGCGCGCGGCGTCCGGAGAATCTCGTGACCGCCAGATCAAATGCGCCCCAGAAGAAATGTGCCGGGCTGGATTTTCCGATGAACCGCGAGCGGAAGACCTTGAAGACTTCATCGGTCGAGATCAGAATGCGCCACAAACGCCTGGCATACTCCGGATCATAGGAAGCGTGGACTGTGTCCCTATCGAAGGCGATGGGATCGGGTACCTCGACCGGCATTTTCCAGATCTCGACGTTGATGTCGAGGGACCGCAACACGGACATAACCTCTTTGTAAAAGTCCGCGACGGAGCGTGGCGCCAAAGCAATAGTTCTCGTCGCCGGGTCGTTGGTCCTGATCCAGAGTTTGTGCTCGACAAAATCGAACTCCATGTCGAAGACGCGGCTGCCGTCGGGAATGACCGAGGTGGTTAGCCCGCGCGCGCTCACATAAAGCGGGACGTTCCACCAGTGATTGATCTTGGGGGTGAGCGCTAGGCGCACCTTACCCACGATTTGGGTCCACATGTGCAGGGTTGCGTAGGTGTCTTTCCAGGCAGCGAGCGGCAAAGAAGGCCAGCAGTCGGGGTGGTCGGAGACGGCAGTGCGGCTGGAATCGATCATCGATCGCCCTCCAAACTCCTCTTAGTATAGCTGGAGGCGACCCAACCCGCTTTTTGCGTTGATGAAACTGTGTGGGTCATTTTGGCCCTTGATTCATCGCTATCGTGATGAACCCGCCTGAGGCGGGCTGATACTGCTAGTGGGTCAGTTCTTCAACTGACCCACTACCGTCACTCGATGTCGCGCACCGGTTTCTGTAACGCGCCGATCCCCGCAACAACGACCAACGATGCTCCGGCAATCAGGAACAACCCTTTGAGACTCCACGCCGCCAGCAAACCGGCCACGGCGTAGGAGACCGGCATCAGGCCGACGACCGAGAGCATCAGCACGCTCGTGATCCTCCCGCGCACCGACTGGTCGACGCGCTGCTGAATCCACGCCCCGATGTGGACGTTGGTTAAGCCCGCGCTCAAGCCCATGACGAGCAGGACCGCGGCCACCATCCACAGCTTGGGGAGCAAACCAATCACACTCAAAGAAACGCCGAGCAGCACAGCGACGGCGAGAATCAACGCGCCTCGGCGCCGGACCTTCCAGATTCCCGCGAGCAATGCGCCGCCCAAGCTTCCTGCCGCGGCCGCGGACAAGACGGTGCCGAATGCCGCCGGTGATCCAAAGCGAGTCTTGGTCAGCAGAGCGAGACCGATGGAGATCGAGCCGGCAATGCAAAAGTTCATCACGGCCGCGACCAGCATCAATGTGCGCAAAGGCACATCCTTTCCAACGTAGCGCAGGCCCTCGCCAATCGACGACCACACCGGTTTGCGCGCAGCCTTCGGCGTGACCGGGGGATCAGGAAGCTTCCAGAGGGCGGCGAGAATGAAAAGGAAACTGACGGCATCGATAAAGAATGCCCATGCCAGTCCAAGGGCTTTGATTGCAAGCCCGGCTGGCGCGGGTGTGACGATACCCGCCAGCTGGGACGTGCTCTGGCTCACCGAGCTGGCCGCGACCATCTGTTCGCGCTTGACCAGAGAAGGCATGAATGCCATTGCTGCCGGGAAAGCGAACGCGTCGGCGACTCCAAAACAGAAGGCAAGAACATAGAGCTGCCAGAGGGCGAGGAAGTGAAACCACAGAAGGCAGCCGATCGCGGTCACAAGCGCCGTTCGCGCGGTGGCCGTGGTCATCATCACTTTGCGCGGCGAGATACGATCAGTGACCGCGCCCCCCATCAGCATCAAAACAGCTCGCGGGATCGACGAGGCCATCAGCACAGTGCCCATGGCCACTGCAGATCCCGTGAGCTGCAGAATCACCCACGGCATCGCGACCAGATAAAACTGGTCGCCCAGCAGCGAGATGGTGCTGCCCATCCACCACAGGCGGAAATTACGTTCGCGTAACGGATGCGGCGGCTTGGCGGCGGGAACAGGGCTTGGAGTAGCAGCGGCAGTCATGACGTCTCCTCAGACTGGAATGTAAATGTAAATTTACATTTACATCTATGTCAAGTACAATTTTGCGCGTGCGCAGCAAAACGCGAAAACCGAAGAAGAAGACCCTGGAGCCGCAACAGGAACGCAGCCGCGAATCGCTGCAGAAGCTCTTGCGGGCCGCGACCGAGGTTTTGGGGCAACACGGGGTGGAAGGCGCCACCATCCCCCGTATCGCCCAGCATGCCGGCCTCACGCCGGGGTCGGTCTACCGCCGCTTTCATGACAAGGAAGCGTTGCTGGAAACAGCCATCCTGGGCATGCTGGAACGACAAGGGGAGAACACACGATCGCTGACGCCGGAAATGGTTCGGGAGATTCCGTTGCGTGTCTTTGCCGACCAGATGATTAATGGCATTGTCATCAATTACCGCGTGCGAGCCTCGCTTATTCGGGCCATGCGCCAGTTCGTACACGGACGGCGCGACACGCCTTTTTGGAGGAAAGCTTCGCGGCTGGAACTCAAAACCTTTGAGCAGATTGTGGATCTCTTCATGACGCATGCCGACCGCATCCAGCATCCCGAGCCCCGGAAGGCTGTTGGCACGGCACTGATGATCGTGATCAGCACGGTGATGGAACTGGTCGTCATGCACCGGGATTTGAGCATCTGGAAGGAACTTGTTCCGCAGGACGACCAGGGACTCAAACGCGAACTCCTGCGCGCTTTTCTGAATTACCTGGGCGTGGAAGATGCGCCGGGAGCGGCTGGTAAAATGGAAGCCGAACAAATGGCCGCCATGAAGCGCTGGCGGGAAAGATCTCCTCAGAACGCTTAAGAGTCTTCAGGATGAGATGCAGCACGACTGCAACGAATCCGTGGACGATCTTTCGTCATCTTCAGTTTGGGGGTATCGAGATGAAGCGCAAGGCGTTGCTCCTTCTGTTCCTTCCCTTCTGCCTTGGTCTGCAAGCCCAGCACCAGCCTGGGGCACCGGAAAAACTGGGATCGGTTTCGTTCCCCACTTCCTGCGCCGCGCAGACGCAAAACAGTTTCAATCGCGCCGTAGCTCTGCTCCACTCGTTCGCGTATGCGCCGGCCGTGGAAGCCTTCGAGCAAGTGGCCCGTCAAGACCCTGGCTGTGCGATGGCCCACTGGGGCGCCGCTATGAGCTACTACCACCAGCTCTGGCAGCCGCCTTTCCCAGGGGATGGGCTCCCGAAAGGACGCGCGGAGTTGGAACGTGCCCAGCAGATCGGAGCCAGTAACGCGAAGGAAAAAGAATTTTTGGCTGCGGCGTCGCTTCTGTTCCTCCAGGACAGTGATAGTTATCCCGTCCATGCCGGGAAATATCGTGATGCCATGAAGGCTGTGGCCCAGCATTTCCCCGACGATGTCGAGTCGCAAATCTTTTACGCGCTGGCCCTGCTGGCCACCGCCAATCCGCAGGACAAGACCCATCAGAATCAGAAGACGGCCGGGCAGATTCTTGAGCCTCTCTACCAGAAGTATCCCCAGCATCCCGGCGTAGCTCACTATCTCATTCACGCCTACGACAATGCTGAGTTAGCGTCCAAGGGACTGGCCGCCGCACGCGAGTACTCGAAGATCGCGCCCTCCGCGTCCCACGCGCTGCATATGCCTTCCCACATCTTCACCCGCCTCGGCATGTGGCGGGACTCGGTCGAATCTAATCAAGCGGCGCGCATGGCAGCGCGGCAGCAGGGCGACACCGGAGAGGAATTGCACGCCATGGACTACATGGTTTACGCGTCGCTTCAACAAGGACACGACGCGGAAGCTGCTGCTGTCATTCAGGACTTGCGCAACATGACGCAGCTGGCGGCAGGCGATTTCAAGGTCGGCTATGCAGCCACCGCGATGCCCGTCCGCTACGCGGTGGAGCGCAAGCATTGGGATGAGGCCACCCACTGCGTGTCTCCGGAAGGCGCGCCGCCCCACGTAACCGCTCTTGCGGCCTGGGCCCGCGCGCTGGGCTACGCGCACTCCGGCAATGCTGCCGCCGCAGAAGCCGAACTTCAATCACTGCAACGCCTCACCGACCAGCTTCGCGCTGCCGGCAACCAGTACTGGGCCGGTCAGGTTCAGATTCAAGCAGAGGAAGCGGGCTCGTGGATCGCTCTCACCAGCCACAAAACCGAAGACGCGCTGGCCTTGATGAAGCGAGCCGCGGATGAAGAGGACGCGGTCGAGAAACTTCCGACCACGCCCGGGCCCGTGGTGCCGGCGCGGGAGCAGCTCGGAGACATGTTGGCCCAGATCGGGCAGCCTGCAGCTGCGCTTGCCGCGTACGAAACTGCCCTGCGGGATTCGCCGGGAAGACGGGGAGCGTTGCAAGGCGCCTTGAGCAGCGCGCGCGCCGCGGGATTGAAATCCAAGAGCACGTACTACGAGGCTGCGATCAACAAGATTCAATGAGCTCCGAGCCGAAGTTGGACTAGTGTCATGACTCATGCTCTTGGATTATGGCGGCGAGATGTTTTCCCAAGTCGGGACTGCTATGCGCCTCTGAGCGCTCCAAGCGCCGTTAGGCGCGACCAGAAGTTAGCCCACCCTGCAGGCGTAGCGGCGAAGCCGTGAAGCCGTAAGGGTGGGTTGGCGGGTGGGAAACACCGAGCCCCAGCGGGGCGACACAATGCTAGCCCCAGGGTTAAGTCTTTCGTACCTCAAGCCGCCTCTGCAAAATACTCGGCACGACCTAGACCTATTGCTCCTACCGAATAGGCTCCGACCGAATAGGCTCCGATCTCGCCTTGTATTTTGTATACCGCGCGCCGTCAAACCGGCATAAGACACTGGACATTTGCACCGCCGTCATCGATATGAGCTCGATGTCCCGATATCCTCTCGAGCGTGTGTTCATTACTGCCAGATCATGAGCCGGTGCGTTCAGAACCAACTCATAACCATGAGGCGTGGCGCGAAAGACCCAGAATGTAGTGACATTTGCCCCCGCGAGTGGCGGATTCCCTGCTACCACGAGGTCCACTTTGCCGGAATTGCTTAGATGAATTGCCGAGGCAGAGAACCAGGATAGCGGCATCTTTTCGGCCGGCACGTTCTCATTCTCCAGTGCATTCCGGACCATCTCATCTTTTCCCAGGATGGCCACTACATCTTGAGGCAGGGTGACGGGCTTGTCTACGCCCTCAACCTCAGCACTGAAGTGCGTTTGCTCGGAGGGATGAGAGCCTTTGACTTGCGCGGTTGCCGCGCAGCCCATTACCAGAAAAGTAAGCAGAGTAGTCCCGAACCGCTTGCTATTCATGATGTCCGTCCTCGCCGCTATCCCGCGCGACCTTCAGAGTGAGGAGGTTCAGCAAAGAATTCGGGCATCACGAATCGTATCACGTCCACTGTTACAATTAACTAGCCGGCCGGATGCACCCAATCTCCGCTTGGTACACAGCCTTTATCTATGTTTGAGAATCTTCAGGAAAAACTGCAGCGCGCGTTCAAGAATCTTCGCGGGCAGGGCACGCTCACACCGGAAAACATTCAGGAAGCGCTCAAAGAAATCCGTTTGGCACTGCTCGAAGCCGACGTTAACTTCAAAGTCGTCAAAGAGCTGATTGACCACATTCAGGAAAAAGCCATCGGCACAGAGGTCATGACGGCGCTTTCGCCGGCGCAGCAAGTCGTCAAAGTCGTTCACGACGAACTGGTCAACGTCCTTGGCAAGGACACCGCCAAGCTCAAGTTCGCTTCGCAACCTCCCACGGTCATCCTTATGGCCGGGCTGCAGGGTTCCGGCAAGACCACCACTTCGGGCAAGCTGGCTTCGTGGCTCAAAAAGGGCGGGCACCGGCCCATGCTGGTCTCAGTCGACGTCTACCGCCCGGCGGCGCGGCAGCAGTTGAAGATCGTCGCCGACGCCATCAAAGCCAATCTGTACGAAGGCAATGTCGTACTCGCCGATACGCCTACCGTCGAACGCCTGGCCAAGGAAGCGCGCAAGGAAGCCATGAACACCGGCTGCAATTTCCTGATCGTGGATACGGCCGGCCGCCTGCACATTGACGACGACATGATGGCGGAGATGCAGTCGCTCAAGAAACTGTTGAACCCGCAAGAAATCCTGTTCGTGGCTGACGCCATGACCGGACAAGACGCCGTACGCTCCGCTGATGAATTTCACAAGAAGCTTTCTATCACCGGCGTGGTGCTCACCAAGATGGATGGCGATGCCCGCGGCGGCGCGGCTCTCTCTATCCGCCAGGTCACGGGACAGCCCATCAAGTTCATCGGCATTGGCGAGAAATACGACGCGCTGGAGCCGTTCCATCCGGACCGCATCGTCGGCCGCATCCTGGGCATGGGCGACGTGATGACGCTGATCGAGAAAGCCCAGGAAAAAATCGACCAGAAGAAAGCCGCCGAGTTTGCCAGCAAAGCCCTCGCCGGCGACGGCTTCTCTCTCGACGACTTCCGTGACCAGCTTCGCCAGGTGAAAAAACTTGGCTCCCTGCAGAGCGTGATCAAGATGCTGCCCAGCATCGGCCCCTTCGCCGGCATGCAGAAGGCCGCCGACCATGTTGACGATAAGCAGCTCAATCGCACCGAAGCCATCATCAACTCGATGACCCAGCACGAACGCCTACATCACGAAGTCATCAATGGCAGCCGCCGCAAGCGCATTGCCCGCGGATCGGGCACCAGCGTTCAGGAAGTCAACCAACTGCTGCGCCAGTATGCCCAGATGCGCAAGATGTTCAAAGACATGGGCAAGGCCAGCTTCGGAAGAAAACTCGCAGGCATGAAGTTTCCGGGTACGTAAGCTGGCGCGCAGATCGTCGGCGCCGGGAACTTCCGGCTTCGAAGAGTGTTTAACTCAGTAACGGAATCTTTGACGAACGGACTTATCACAATGAGACACTTCCTTCAACGCGCTTCGATCTTAGTTCTCTTGTTCTCGGCGAGTTTTTGTTTCGCTGCGGACGGCTCTCAGCTCAAACCTCCCACTGGCGCCAAAGTGGCTGTGGTGGTCTTTGAGGACATGGAATGCCCATCCTGCGCCCATGCGTACCCTGTGATTTTGCAAACCGCGAAGACCAGCCACGTACCGGTGGTGTTGCATGACTTCCCGTTGGCCAAGCATCCCTGGTCATTCCAGGCGGCGGTCTACGCGCGCTTTTTCGACACGCAGAAACTGGGGAACGATTTCCGCGGCTTCATCTACTACAATCAGACGCAGATTACTCCCGACAACCTGATCCAATATGCCAGCAAGTTCGCCAACGACAACAAGATTTCACTTCCCTTCATGATCGATCCCCAGGGCGAGTTCAAGACGCAGATTCAAGCGGACTACAATCTGGGACAAAAGTGCGGGCTGACTCAAACGCCTACGATTTTTGTTGTTGGCAGCAGTCCGGCGTCTCCTTCCTTTATCGAGGTGACGAACCTGGACACCCTTTCGTCGACGATCGAAGAGATGCAGAAGAAATTTCCGGCCACGACAGCCAAGAGCAACCCGCCGGCCTCCAAAGTACAGGCGAAGACAAGTCACAAGTGATTTCGAACCCCGAACTCCTGATCGCGAGCTGCGCCTTTTGAGAACGTAGCATGTCGCTTGCCCAGCAACTCGAGCACCTGACTGCCAAGCTGCGCTCCATGGTCCCTGATGAGCGGTTGACAACCATCGACCGTGCCGTGGAAGAGCTCAAGGCCTCCGGCTTGGCGGACCGCGCGCTGAAGGCCGGTGCCCGCGCGCCGAGTTTTGA
>DATFQZ010000084.1:0-6310 GCA_035263765.1 Candidatus Angelobacter sp.
CGTTGATGGTGTTGTTCTGAATGGTGTTGCCGGCGGCGGAGCCGGGCAGGCGGATGGCGGTTTGCGTGTTCCGTATGTCATTGCCTTGAACCAGGCCGTTGGTCTGCCCCACGTCAATGCCGATGTAGAAAGCGTTGTAAATCGTATTCCCGGTGATAGACACATTGGAATTGAGCGGACAGTTCACGTTTTGGAGATAGATACCCGCCTGGCTGCTGCCGATCACGTTGTTGGCGACGGTGCCTCCCGACACGCATTCCATGAAAACCGCAAATGATGAGCCGTTGATGTTGCCGCCAACGTCAGCGGGCGGATAGTTGAAGTCGCTGAGCGAGTTTCCCTGAATCGTGCTGTTTCCGGTGATGATGGAAATGGCGTTCCAAACGCTCGCTGGGTTCCCGACCAAAGTGTTGTTGGTCAGAATCGAGGTGTTGCTGGCGCCGTCCGACTCGTACGACTGGCCGGCATTCATGAAGTTGCTGTTTTGCACCTTGACGGTGGTGGCGTTAACCGAATCGTTCTGCGCCAGCACGCCCGCGCCGTTGCCTCCCGGGGAGCACGACGGTCCGGTCTCGAGCTGGTTCTTGATCGAGACGTGGTTCAGCGTCAGGGACGCATCCTGCACCAGGATCCCGACGACCGCCGGATTGCAGGTCGGAATGTTGTAGCCGGTCGCGTCTACCGTCATGTCGGTTATCGTTACCGCCGCACCGCTGTTGATCACGACCTGCGCGGCGAGCGGCTGCCCAAAGCCGTAGAATGACACGCCGGCACTGAGGCCGGCCGCGTTCGTCAGCAGCCCACCCGGCGGCGGCATGATGGCCGCATAGGCGGTGTTGCCGCTGGTCTGGCCTTTCAGCGTCAGCGATTTGCTGATCACCAACTGCTCCTGATAAATGCCAGGGCAAACCAGAATGGTGCTCCCGGGAGGAACACCCTGGATCGCATCCGTTAACGAATCGAAACTTACCTTGCTCGGCAAGCAGGTCCCAACGGCAACGGTAGCGCCAAATGCCGGCGCAACGCTCACCAGGGCCAACAGAACGCACACGAGTGTAACAACGCTAAAGCGCAGTTTCATACCTTCTCCTTTTTCCTCGAGCTAAGATTGGATAAAGCCGAGCCTCGGCGCGACGGCTATGAGTTCTGGGTCTGTAGTGGCGTGCGGGGCGAAATCGTATCAGGGTCTTGCAGGACGTTGTTAGAAAATTTTCATGGGTCGCGCATGGTGGGGATGCTCACTGTGCAAAAGTTTTCACTTTGGCTTGTCCGTGGCAAAATCGTCAACAGCATCTCTTTTTACGCTGATCTCGGTGCTCCAAGGCATTGATTCCTTAGCGAATGATAGAGTCTGATTCCCGGGAACCACCTGGGATGCACCACGTGCTTGGCCAGAATGATTCGCCGATCTCACCTGCAATCGAACAGCGCCAGCATCTTTCTGAATGCCTGGTTGAATCTGGCGAGGGAGGCGCGTCTGAACGCTTGCGGGCCGAAATTGATAATCTCCACGCTGCAAGCCTTTCTCTGGCCAGCCGTCCAGACATCCAATAAGGCTTCAAGTCCGGCATTGTCGATATGTGTCACGTTCGATAGATCGAGTAGGATGCGATTGATCACCGGGACGCCTTTGCCGCGCGATATAGGAATGGAGTGGTCGCGCACCTCCCGTTGGAACATATAGGCGGATTCTGCCGTGATCCTTCCGTTGCAACGAATGGTGATTTCTTCTGGTTTTTCGTCCATGTTGAGCGTCAGTGTGGTAAAGCAGTATGCGGGTGTCGCCATGTTTCTACCCTCCTCATGCGGTACGTCACATGGAAATGCAACCGTGGTGCCATACCAGAGCCTGGACGCTTGGTCGTGACAACCTATTGAAGTTAAAAGGTTTCTCGATCTCCGACTCTCCCCACCAAACCTGCGGCAGAGATTGCTGAATAGACAATCGTCTAGGGTTGAGAGACGATCGGCTCCTGATGTGTGACGTGGGCGGGAGAATCTTCGAGGACTCATTGCGAAGTCACTAAGAATGTTTATCTGCCGCGGCGGATTTCATTTTGAAAGTGCGCATCAATCGGTGCAGATAAGTAACGTGGACCCCCAGCCGGCGGGCAGCCTCGGTGATGTTTCCACCTGTGAGCTCCAGGGCTTGGGTAACGATCTTCTCCTTGGCCTCCCGCAGCGCGGCATGATAAGTGAGAGAGCCCGGCACGGCGGGCGCGCCTTCCCAGATCGTCTCAGGGAGGTCGTTCATCTGGATCTCCGAATCCGTCCCCAGCACGACGGCTCTTTCAATGGCATTCTCCAGTTCGCGCACGTTCCCCGGCCAGTCATAGAGCTGAAGCGATTCCCGAGCCTCTGCGCTGATGCCCAACACCCGTCTTTCGCAACGCTGGCTGGAGCGAGCGAGGAAAAAATTCGCGAGCAGAGGAATATCTTCGCGGCGCTCGCGCAGCGGAGGCAGGCGCAATGTAACGACGTTGAGCCTATGCCACAAATCCTCGCGAAACGAGCCGTCTGCCACAGCGGCACGCAGGTCCTTATTGGTGGCCGCAATCAGCCGCACGTTGACTTTGATCGGGCGCGTGCTCCCCAGGCGGCTGAACTCCCGCTCCTGCAAAACGCGCAACATCTTGGCCTGGACAGTCACCGGCAATTCCGCCACTTCGTCAAGAAAGACCGTGCCGCCGTCGGCCGTCTCCAGGAGGCCCTTCTTTAAGCCGACCGCGCCGGTAAAGGCGCCTTTTTCGTGTCCGAAAAGTTCGCTCTCCAGCAGGTTGTCGCCCAAGGTCGCGCAGTTGACCGCCATAAAAGCTTTCTCAGCGCGGCGGCTGTTGCGATGCAGTGTGCGGGCGGCGACCTCCTTTCCCGTTCCGCTTTCTCCCAGAAGCAGCACCGTGGCATCCGCGGTGGCCGCCCTCGCAATGCTGTCGCAGAGTTTCTTCGTGGCAGCTGATTCGCCGATCATCGGGCGTTCGTGATCGAGTGCCACCTCCAGCATATGGGCCTGCGCGCGCATGCGCTGGAAATCAAACGCATTGACCAGGGATAGCCCTATTACCGCAGCCACCCCGGTCATGGTTTCCAAATGAATGTCATCGAACATTTGTCCGGCATTCCGGCTCGACAGATACAGCACTCCCAGGGTGCGTTCCTCCACCCCGCCACGCGCAAAACCGGCGCGCGTCGGGGACCCCGGGTGCTGGGCCAACAACGGCACGCACAGGATGGACTGGTGGCCCCCGGCAAGGCTGGCGACATCTTTAAGGGTTTCTTCAGCGCCGGTGTCGCGGGCCAGGACGGCGACTCGTTGTGTGAGTACACGACGTACGACAGTTTGGCTGACCCGGACTTCGGTTAACTCAGAGGATCGGTGTTGACCGACCACCGTACTGGCTGGAGCATCGAGTTGCTCGTACAAGAGTACGGCGCCCGATTCCGCGGGCGTTAGTTCGAAGGCTGCTTCCAGCAACGCCTGTTCCAGTTCCTCAGGATTGCGCAGGGTTGCCGCCTTGCGGTTAATCTCCAGAAGAGCCCGGAGTTGGATCCCGTGCCTTCGCGACATGCTTGACAGCAAGCGATGCGGATCGCGGAAAAGCAACTCGGCCTCATGCACACTGGAAAACTCGATTGGCGTTGCGTCACCGGATTCGGTCACCTCCGGGCGCAGAGCACGCTCAGGCTGCAGGTCGACGGCAAACACGAAAAGGGAATCAGAGACGGCGATCCGATCTCCGTGCTGGAGAACGCACTCGGTGACGGGCAGACCGTTGACCAGAGTGCCATTGCTACTTCCCAAATCGCGGATGAGATATTGATCACCTTCGCGCCGAACTGCGCAATGGCGACGGGAGGCGGAGCGGCTCTTGACGCAGACGGTCGCGGCGACGTCGCGCCCGATCACTGTCGCCTCGTCGTCCAGCGGGAACTCCATTTTGAGCAACGGTCCTGCGACTGCAATGAGTCTGGCACCCATATTTTTCGGCGTATTTTAGCATTCTTATCTGCAACCGCCCTGCGGAGACGAATGTCCAGGGTTCCAAGACAGTTGTCTCCTGCATCCAGGCTCTCTACATCGTGCGCTATCCGCCGGTAATGAACATAAGTCTTTGCTTTTCAATCTGTCTGTTTACCAAAAACGGCGCCTTCAAAATGGCAGCGGGAATGCTTTATGGAAAGTCGTTCCGATTCAGATGAAAGAACCTGGAAATCGAGAAGGAGACTTGCCATGAAGATCACGTATATGACCGCAGCCCAGGCCCTTCTGTTTTTGGCCGTATGCTTGCCCGAAGCAGCGCAGACGAGCGTCAATCCGAACCACGGTTCGGACCGAAGTCCACAAATTTCTGTCAGCACCCAGGAAGACCAGGTCAAGGCTAGGCAACAGCAATTGGAAGGCTATGAGAAACAACTGCGAGCCAAAGCTGAACAGGTGGAGAACGCCCGGCAGCAGGCGATCTCTGCCGGAATCCAGGGCGATGGCGCTGGGCCGTTCATCGATGCGTACCGGCAGGAACAAAAGGAATTGGAAGTGTTAAAGGCCACTCTGGCTCCGCAAATAGAGGTTGTTGCCGACAGCAACTCACGCGAACGCACACAAGCCAGCGACCGGATGATCGCTAGCCGCGGCTCCTCGAAGCTCAATCTCTCGGCCAAGTGATTTTGTATTTAGTGTTTCGCAGCCCGCTCCTTCGCCAGTGCCACCAGCTGCTTGAAGCGTGAAACGCCATGAAGCGATTTTAGATCCGGGTCGGTTGCCATGCCTCGAAGGTCATTCATGGGCAGGCCATGTTCGATCGCATGGTTCAAATGGCTGAGGGCGGCATCGGGCCTGCCGGTAAGGGCCTCGATACAGGCCAGATAATACTCCGCTGAAGCGGCGTCTGGACTTTCCGGACCCAGAACGCGGACTGCCGTTTCGTTCGCTTCGCGCATCCACCGCTCTGCTTCGGTGTACTGGCCTTCCTGCTTCAGCGTGAACGCCAGGCGCTGGACGGAGTGCAATGTTTGCAGATGGTCATTGCCCAGGACGCGGCGCTGGTTGTCGAGTGCCTCGCGCAACAGTCTCTCCGTCTCATCGTTGTAGCGGCCTTCCAGCATCAGCGTGTACGCGAGATCGCCCATGGCCGCCGTCGTTTGCGGATGGTCATTGCCGAGGACGCGGCGCTCGATGTCGAGTGTCTCGCGCAGCACTTTCTCGGCATCCGGGTAGCGGCGTTCCCGCCTCAGCGTGAACGCCAGGCTGTTCATGAATTTCAGGGTGTCAGGATGGTCATGGCCGAGGACACGGCGCTGGATCTCGAGTGCATCGCGCTCCAGTTTCTCCGCTTCTTCGACGCGGCCGGTCATTTCGAGACTGACGGCCAAATCTCTCATCGACTCTAAGGTGTCCTGGTGTTCTGGCCCGAGGCGGCGGCGGCGAATATCGAGCGCCGACCGTGCCAGGGGCTCTGCCTCGGCATACCGTAATTCGTCCTGAATGCTCCAGGCAAGATACGCCATGGATCTCGCTGTGTTGGTATCGTCGTCGCCGAAGACCCGGCGCCGGATAGCCAGAGTCTCCCGCTCCAGTTTTTCGGCTTCTTTGGCTTTGCGCTCTCGATTGAGCGCCCATTCCACCCCGTCCATAGCTTCCAGCGTTTGCGGATGTTCAGGACCAAGCACGCGAGTGCGAATGGCGGCGGCCTGTCTGGCCAGCGTTTCTGACCGGGAATAGAGCCCGAGCGACGCATAAACTCGCGACATCAGGACCATCATCTGTGCCTGAAGCTCCGGATCCTGGGCCAGGCCGGAGCCAATGTCCCTGGACGCTTTGTCCAGAACTTCCCGGGCCGTGACGGTATTGCCACGCGCCTCGCCAGGGTCGGATACCTTGAACATGGTGGCCATATATTCTGTGACACGGTCGGCGCGGTCGCGCTCGCGGGTGGTGCGCCGCAGCTGTCTCGCCTGCATGAAGGTGAAGCTCACTAACACCAGAGCCATCGCGACCGCAAAAGCGGCGCCCACGCGATGCCTGCGTACGTATTTCTTGAGCTGGTAAGCGGCGCTGGCCGGACGCGCAACGATGGGCTCATTGTTAAGGTAGCGCCGAATGTCCGCAGCCATTTCCAAAGGAGTTTGATAGCGCCGGTCGCGGTCTTTTTCGAGCGCCTTCATAACGATCCAACCCAGATCGCCCTTCAACACCGCGCGAAGTTCGCCTGGACCGGTACCCCGCGCGGCGGCTTGGGAAGCAGCATCCTTCTGCGCGTCTATCCTGATGCTGGGGCGAGGCGGGTCCTGCTCACGCAGCTGACGCAACACTTCA
>DATFQZ010000085.1:0-5053 GCA_035263765.1 Candidatus Angelobacter sp.
CTTGGTAGAGCGCCCTCACTTTTTTTACGTCGGCTCTGGACAGATCCACAGCCGTTCTGTACGCGACGTATTTAGCTAGCGAGATCCACGTCAGGGTGATGACACTGACTTTAGGGCTGACCTGGTGCATAGTAGCAAGAATCGCTTGCTTTCGTTGCGTGCTGTGGATGAACGCCGCGCACTAACGACCCGCCCCCCCTAATACTTCGGGGATGGTTTTTAGAATGATCTTCAGATCCATCCAGATCGTCCAGTTTTGAATGTACTCCAGGTCGAGCATTACGTTCTTCTCGAAGGAAGGATCGTGGCGGGCACTGACTTGCCAAAGTCCGGTAATGCCGGGGAGAACGTCCAAGCGACGCAAATCGGCAAGCTGATACTGCTCAAAGTCGTCAACGGGGTGGGGCCGCGGGCCCACGACGCTCATATCTCCCTTCAGGACGTTGAAGAATTGCGGCCATTCGTCAACACTGTAGCGACGGAGAATCTTACCCATGCGCGTGATCCTGGGATCGTTCGCGATCTTGAACGTCGCACCTTCCCGCTGATTCATGTGGCGCAAGTTGTCCTTCTTCTGGTCTGCGTCAGCCACCATGGTGCGAAATTTGAAACAGCGGAATTTGCGTCCCTTGCGGCCTACACGCCAAGCCGTGTAAATCGCGGGGCCGTGCGAATCCAGTTTGATGGCTACGATTGCCGCCAGCATGACCGGCGCGCCCACGATCAGGGCCAGGCTCGCCAGGCAAACATCCATCACGCGCTTGATGAACAGCTGAAACACCGGCGTGGACTGGCGGCTGAGCTCGAGAACGGGAACGTTTCCGATGTAGGTTACGCCCGCGCCTAAGGCCAGTCCATCAAAAAGATCAGGTACAACTTTCACACTGATCCCCGATTGCCGGCCGCGGGCGGCAATTTCCATGATGAGTTCGCGGTCCATCTCCGGAGTGAAATAGACTTCGTCGATGAAATGTTCGTCCAGCAAACGGGGCAAGTCGTGGAACTTTCCCAGCCAGTCCCGGCCGGAAGAAAAGGAGTCATCCACGAAGCCGCGAAACGTCTTGCCCAGATGGCGATGGGTCTCCAGGTAGTTCCGGAATGCTTGTCCGATCAGCCCCGCACCGACAATCAGCACATGCTGCGTGCCCAACCCGCGCTCGATTCGTTTCAGATTGTGGCGCTGCATGATCTCGTGCATGGTGAAGATGCCGATAAAAGTAAACGCCATGGTGCCCACAAGCGTGAGCGGCGGAATCTCTTTTTGGCCGGAGAGAAAGAGAACCAGCACTGTCAGAATCGATGAGAGAACCAGGCTCTTGAGCGTCCTAACCCGCGAAATCTGTGCGGAGTGAAGGATGCTGGCGGCATATAAGCCCTGCCATGCCTTGCAAATGAGCGTTAAAAGAGCGTAGCAACCCAGGAATCCCAGCCAATGGACCAGCGTGCCGGTTGCCGCGGCCGGCGCTGGTGGTCGAAGAAGGTTGGTGAGTTTGTAGGCAAGGAGCCCTGACGCGAGAATGATGCAAGCATCGCTGACCAGGAAGACCGCACCCAGGGCATCCCCAGAGCCGGGGGACCGGTGACTCGTCTCCACGGCGATGCCAGCAACAGCCTCCTTGCTGTGCGGCTTGGAATAAACATCCGGGGTGCTCGACAAAAAGCTCTCCTCCTTTAGGATCGCGTCAATACGTCAGAAAATCCCCCAGTCTGTCTGTGGCCCGTGTAGCCGCCGTACTCAAGAAGCCTTGCCGCGGATGAATAAACGTGTCAGGACAATCCGGCGTGGATCGTCCGCGTTCCATCTGTGTCCAACGATGTGCTGTAAGTGTATGCCGAGGCATGCCAGAATCATGCTCACCAGGGCCCCGATTGCGATCACCATCACCGGGCGGGGATGCACTTTCTCGGGTAGCTCCGCCGGATCCAGCACCTTGACCGTGGGGATTTCGCGCGCTTCCTGCACCCGGGCCATTTCGTACTGTTGCGTCAGCATCTCATACACTGTTTCATGAATCTTCCGGTCGCGGTATAACTCCGCCCACGCCAAGCCAACGGTCGGCAATTGCTTAACCGAAGGATACGGGCTCGCCGGATCACCGGTGACATTTTGTCCGTTGATTCGTTTCAACTCCCGTTCCAATTCATTGATGCGAGCCTGGACCGTTTTCACGCGGGGGTTTTCCCCGGTATAAGTTTCCTCCAGGCCCTTGAGCTCTGATCGCGCGACGATCAGTTCCCCCTGAAGTTTGGCCGACGCCTCCAGCATGACCCGGGTCTGTTCAGGGACATCCAATGTCATGGAATTGCTGGCGAAACTGCTGAAGCGTTGCTCGGAATCAGCCAGCGTCTTTTTTTCTTCTTGCAAGCGTTGTTCGAGGAATACTCTCTCCCGCCCGGCAGAGGAAGTAGCGACTTGCACGATCACGTGATCCAACTGCTCCACGTACAAGTTCGCCAGGTCCTTAGCGAGCGCCGGGTCACGGTCTCTCACCATCACGCTGATGACGCCGCTCTTTTTGTCTTCGCTGATCTTCGTCCGCGACTCCAATTTGGCGCGGGCGTCCTCCCAATACATCCCCCCGAACCACGAATACCGTGTGCGGAGTTTTTTGTCTTCGATCAATTTGTCTTCCACAGCCCGGCTCTGCAGGACTTTCGCAAACAACGCCCCCGAACTCTTCACCCCGAACATATCATTGGCCATTCCTGCCATGAGATTCGACGAGGCGCCCGAGGCCCGCAGCAGGCTGGGCAGAGCCGCGGATAGACCGCCAGAGCTGCTGTCCGGCGGCATCAGCTGGGCGGTGGCTTCGTAGAAACAGATTTTATAAGCAATTAAACCGGAGAGCGCTGTCCCGACCAGCGTCCACCAGAAGACGGTGACCCGTCGTGACCAGAGAAATTCGGCGATATCAAGCCACTCGCGCAGCTTGTCGTTCCGGCTGCGAGACCCCCGCTTCTCTTCGTTTTCAACCAGGACTTCGTTTGTGACGCCCATGGGCATGCATCAAGTCTCGGCGACGGCCAGCGCAGACTTTACGAGTATACCTGCTCAGGCGAAAGGCTGGCAAAAAATCTGCCGGAGACAGCCGAAACTCAACGTACTTGTACCACTGGGAGGGGTGTCTTTTCGAAAATCTTGACTGTCAAGCGCAACTATCTGCTAAATTTAAGCGTTACATCTGAAAAGGACGATTAATGCAAATTGCCGTAATCGGTTCCGGATACGTTGGGCTGGTGGCTGCGGCTGGTTTTGCAGAACTTGGGCACAACGTCGTTTGTGTCGACAACGATCTTGAAAAGATCGCAACCTTGAACGCCGGCGGCATGCCGATTCACGAAGACTACCTGCAGGAAGTGATATGCAGGCATCACGGCAAGACGCTTTTCTTCTCCGGTTCGCTGGCCGATGCAGTGACCGAGGCCAAAGTAATTTTCATCGCGGTAGGGACTCCGGCCGGTCCCGACGGCGAAGTGGATCTTTCCTACGTAGAGGCCGTGGCCCGCGAGATCGCGCGCTGTGCCGCTGGGCACAAACTGATTGTTGAAAAAAGTACAGTCCCGGTTTACACCAGCGAATGGATCCGGCTGATCCTCGAAAGCAATACCCGGCGCAAGTGCACCTTTGACGTGGCTTCCAACCCTGAGTTCCTTCGTGAAGGAACCGCAGTAACAGATTTTCTTTACCCTGACCGGATTGTGGTTGGCGCGGATAGCAATTCGGCGGCGCGCATCTTGAGAGAAATCTACGCCTCCCTGATCGACGCCAGTTATTCGGAACGCCCATCCGCCGTCCCTAAACCGGACGCGGCCCCGCTGCCCCCCCTCTACATTGAAACTTCCGCCAAAAGCGCAGAGATCATCAAGCACGCCTCGAACGCATTTTTGGCTATGAAAATCTCATTCATCAACGCCGTGGCCAACATCTGTGAGGCGGTGGACGCGGACGTGGATGAAGTCAGCCAAGGAATCGGCAGTGACACGCGCATCGGGTCGCAGTTCCTCCGCGCAGGCATCGGCTATGGAGGAGCGTGTTTCCCGAAGGATGTGGATGCCTTCCGCGCAGCGGCTCAGAAATGCGGTGTTGAGTTTTCGCTTTTGGAGCACGTGCGACGAATCAACGAAGGGCAGCGTGAACTTTTTATAGAGAAAGTGCGCCTCGCTCTCGGTGAACTCCAGGGCAAGCGCCTGGGGGTGCTGGGCCTGGCCTTCAAAGGTGGCACCGACGATATTCGCGAATCGCCCGCGCTCAAGATTGTGGATTCGCTGTTGAGTGAAGGTTGTCACATTCGGGCCTATGATCCGGCGGCCATGGGGCGGACGCAACAGATTTTCGGCTCCAGAATTGACTTTGCTGTGGACCCGTACTCTGCCGCCAAAGACGCCGATGCCCTGCTCATCCTTACGGAGTGGAAAGAATTTGCCAGCCTGGACCTTACCCGCATCCGTCGCGGTTTGAAGCATCCCGTCCTTCTCGATGGACGTAATCTGTACAGTCCGCGGGAAGTCAAGCATGCCGGCCTCGAATACTACAGCGTTGGACGCCCCCTTCCTGCAGGCTCACGCAGCCTGACCACGCCGGCCGCCGTATTCAGCAATGGCCATAGCAGAAGTAACGGTCACGCAAAGTCAAATGGGCATGCCAAGACCAACGGGTACCTAAATGGTAACGGGCACGCCAACAACGGCAACGGAACTCAAAAGAAGACCGAATCCGGGACCCGGCATCCGAACTCGTTGCGTGCTGACTGACCCGTTTCTCCGAACAACTGCGCCGCGCGAGGAGCCGTTTCGTTCATGATGGGCCTCCTTTCTATCGTTGCCTTGGGGTTTTTTCTGGGCATGCGGCATGCCACAGACCCCGACCACGTCATCGCCGTAAGCACGATTGTCAGCCGCCAGCCCAACCTGGCCCGTTCGGCCTGGATCGGAATCTTCTGGGGTATCGGCCACACTTTGACGATTCTCCTGATAGGCGCGGCCATCATTCTCTTCAATGTTGTGATTCCTCCGCGAATTGGCTTGAGCATGGAACTCTCGGTGGGCATCATGC
>DATFQZ010000086.1:0-9710 GCA_035263765.1 Candidatus Angelobacter sp.
ATGCAGATCGGACAGATGGCCGAGGCCATTTCCACCGCGCGCTTGCCGCTGAACAAGGTGGACATGGCCGGATCCGCATCCGGGGAGATCACGGCGTCCTGGACCGGCAGCGTGAAAAACGTTGTCGCCGCGATGACTGTCGATGTCGCGCCTCCCACCTCTCCGTCGCCGCGTGCGGTCCCTATTTCCGCGCACATGCTGGCGACGTATCACGGAGATATTCGTACCCTGGAGATTGCGACTCTAAGTTTGGGCAGCCGTTCCGTCCACATCAACGCCAGTGGAGAGCTCGGTTCGCGAAGCACGCATGCGCGCGTGATGCTCAACGCCGCCAACCTGCATGAATTTCAGCCGGTACTCGACGCCCTCCGGCCCGGCACGCGCATCCCTGTAACCGTCGATGGCCGCGCCATGTTTAACGGTTCCGTATTTGGAGAACTGGATGCGCTTTCCATCCGTGGCCACGTAGAACTCGAGAACTTTGCGACAGAGATTGCATTCGCCAGCCAACACTCCCCGGCTGCCCCTGGCGTTCAAGCGGTGAAAGGCTCATCAGCGCCGTCGCGGATCCACTTCGATTCGCTGACCGCCGATCTGAACTATTCACCTTCCGTTTTGTCATTGCAGCGCGGGTCGCTGCGGCGCGGCAAAATGCAGCTTGGATTCTCCGTCACTGCCGGCCTGCGCCAGGGCGTGTTCGACGAATACTCGAGCCAGCTCACGCTCGATCTGCACGTGGAAAACGCAGGCACGGAAGAATTGCTGGCGCTGGCCAAACTCGACTACCCGGTAACCGGCGTTTTAGGCGCGGACCTGCACGCCACCGGCACCGCCCAAAACCTGAGTGGCGGCGGCAACTTGCACATCGCTCAGCTGAGCATTTACGGCGAGCCCTTCCGCACCTTCCGCAGCCAGGTCCAGTTTGCCAAGACTGAAGTACGTTTCAACAACCTGTTTCTGACGCACAATGGCGCGCAGATAGGCGGTTCAGCCGCTTACGATCTGGCGCACAACAACTACCGTTTTGATTTGACCGGCACCAGCATCGACCTTGCGACGTTGCAGAAATGGGCCCGGCCACGGTTCACCATGTCCGGGAAAGCCGGCTTCCATTTCACAGGCTCAGGCGGGGCCGGCGCGCCATCCGTCAACGGAAGATTCGACGTTACCAACCTGGTGATGAACCGTGAGGCCGTAGGCAGCTTAAGCGTGGCGCTGGAAACGCGCGGCCAGGACCTGATAGTGCACGGTACCTCAGCCTTCGAAAATGCGGATCTTACGCTGGACGGCAGTATCCGCATGACTGGGGATTTCCCCGCGCAGCTGACTCTGCGTTTCACTCATCTTGATTTCGACCCGCTCATCAGCGCCTACCTGGGCGACAAGGTGACCGGTCACTCCTCCATGGCCGGCTCGGCCGACGTACGCGGGCCTTTACGGCGGCCGCGTGAACTCACCATCGCCGGCGACATCACCCAGTTTTCGGTCAACGTTGAAAACATCAAGATGCAGAACGACGGGCCGATCCATCTTGCTCTGGACCGCGGCGCCCTACGCGCCGACCAATTCCATCTGGTGGGGAATGACACGGAACTGTTCCTGCGTGGAAGTATCCAGCTGGCCGCGGATCACATGTTGGATGTGCATGGGCGCGGCCGCCTGGACCTGAAGCTGGCCCAAGGGATCAACCCCAATATTCTGGCGTCCGGTCCGGCCACATTCACGGTGGACTCCACGGGCAGCCTGGCGCATCCACAGATGAGTGGTCGCATCGTGCTCACCGACGCCAATGTTTCCCTCGCCGATCTGCCCAACGGGCTGAGCCATATCAACGGCACCATGGTCTTGACTCAGGACCGCCTTCAGATCGAAAAGTTGACGGCGCAGAGCGGAGGTGGCGAACTCAGCGTGGGCGGATTCCTCGCGGTCCGCAATGGGCTTTATTTTGACTTGACCGCAACCGGCAAGGATGTGCGGCTGCGCTACCCGCCCGGCGTGAGCGCTTCCGCGGACGCCAACTTACGCTACAGCGGATCGGCCAAAAGCTCCCTGCTCGCCGGCGACGTCACCATCACCCGCTTCGGCATGAGCCCAAGATTTGACTTCGGCGTGTTTCTCTCCCAGACCAAGAATCCTGTCGGGCTTACCAGCTTGAACCCCTTCCTGGCCAATCTACAGCTGGACGTGCACATCACCTCCACGCCGGAGCTACGTGTGGAGACAACACTCGCCAAAGTCTCCGGCGACGTTGACCTGCGCCTGCGCGGCACAGCTGCGCGCCCGGCTCTGCTGGGCCGCGTGAATATTGCTGAAGGCGATGTGTCCTTCAACGGCACAAAATATCGTTTGGAGCGAGGCGATATCACCTTCAGTAATCCCCTGGTGATCGAGCCGGTGGTCAACCTGGAACTCTCGGCCCGCGTCCAGAATTACGATGTGACAGTGGGCTTGCACGGCACCATGGCTGGCGGCAAAGGTCTCAACATGACCTATCGCTCGGACCCCCCGCTATCGAGTTCCGACATCATCGCTCTGCTGGCTTTCGGCAGGCCTCGCGGCCAGGACGTTTACAACGTGGCGACGCCCGGCCAGTCCAGCGTCGACACTACCAACGCATCCAATGCCATCCTGGGTCAAGCCCTGGACGCGGCGGTCAGCTCACGCGTGGAACGTATTTTTGGCGCCAGCAAAGTCAAGATCGATCCCCAGTTCATCGGACAGCAAAGCAACCCCAGCGCGCGCGTCACCGTTGAGCAAAATGTCGGCAACAACATTACTCTCACGTATATTACGAACTTGTCCCAGTCCCAGCAGACGGTGATCCAGGTGGAATATGCCGTGGACAAAAACGTGTCCATTGTCGCGGTG
Organism: Candidatus Angelobacter sp.; assembly: GCA_035263765.1. Taxonomy (GTDB): domain Bacteria; phylum Acidobacteriota; class Terriglobia; order Terriglobales; family Acidobacteriaceae; genus Angelobacter. The sequence continues at coordinate 2,869 of DATFQZ010000086.1, forward strand.
CGCGACCAGTACGGCGTCATTGGGTTTGACGTTCATATTCGCCGCCGTGCGAAGTGATAAGCAGCGATGACCGGGAACTCGCACGACCCGCTGACTGCGGCGCGCCTGGCCATGGTGGAAACGCAATTGCGCCGACGCGGCATCACCGACCAGCGTGTCCTGGAAGCCATGACCAAGGTCCCCCGGCATGAGTTCTTGAACCGCCAATATTGGCCGGACGCCTACGCCGACCATCCGGTCCCGATCGGCGAACAGCAGACCACTTCCCAGCCGTACATCATCGCGGTCATGCTGCAGACAGCGGAAATCAAGCCGCAGGACCGGGTGCTCGAAATCGGCGCTGGCTCCGGATACCAGACTGCCTTGCTCTGCGAGTTGGCGCGCGAGGTCTTTGCTGTGGAACGCTACCCCGCGCTCTCCACCGAGGTAACCCAGGCGCTAGAGCGGCTGGGTTACACGAACGCGACCGTCGTCACCGGCGACGGCTCGCTCGGCCTCCCCGAACACTCGCCCTACAATGCCATCATCGTGGCCGCAGCCGCGCCCCGCGTCCCACCTGCGCTGCTGGAACAGCTCGCGCCTGGCGGGCGAATCGTGATTCCCGTCGGCGACGCGCAGCAGCAAGTCCTCCAGCTCGCTCGTAAAGACGGTGCCGGGAACGTGAGCATGCGTTCGCTCGACAGTTGCCGCTTCGTGCCCCTGGTGGGCCAGCAGGGGTTTGCGGCGTAGGGAAGGCTTCAGCATTCAGCAGTCAGCATTCTGCCCCGGAACAGCCTACACCCCCAGAAAGCTGTTGTGGCGAGAGAGGAGAGTCAGCAGGCTGAATGCTGAGTGCTGACTGCTGAATGCTTCTTGGATTGCTGAGTGCTGAGCGCTCACTTAGAATATCCAGTGCCCCTCTTCCGCAACATTGCCAACACAATGGAGATGATCAAGTGGGAGCACTCCGTCTTTGCGCTTCCGTTTGCCCTTTGCGGCGCCATGCTCGCGGCCGGCGGCCTGCCGCGCGCGGCGCAGATTGGGTGGATCGTGGTGTGCATGGTGTCGACACGGTCCGCGGCCATGGCCTTCAATCGCCTGGCCGACGCGCAGATTGACGCCGCCAATCCCCGCACCGCTACCCGCGCCATTCCCGCGGGTGTTCTCTCCACAAGATTTGTGGGGACGTTTGTTGTCGTCTCCTGCGGCATTTTTGTGCTGGCCGCGTCGCAACTGAACCGGCTCACGCTGATCCTTTCCCCGGTCGCGCTCGCGGTCATTCTTCTTTATTCCTATACCAAACGCTTCACCCGCTGGTCGCACGTGGTCCTTGGTTTCGCCCTGGGGATCGCTCCGGCCGCAGCCTGGATCGGTGTGCGCGGCTCACTCGATCCGCGGATTCTTTTTCTGACCGCAGCCGTCACGCTATGGGTGGGCGGCTTCGACGTTCTCTACGCGTGCCAGGACATCGACTTCGACCGCGCTCACGGGCTGAACTCCATCCCCCAGGCGTGGGGCGTGCGCCGCGCACTGCAGCTTTCACGCGTGCTGCACGCGCTCATGCTGGGACTGCTGGCCGCGCTGGTGGTTTCTTTTGGGCTCGGCAAGCTGGCTGTCGCCGGCGTGGTCGTAGTGGCGTTGCTGCTGGCCTATGAGCACTCACTGGTCTCGGCCCGCGACTTGAGCAAGCTCAACGCAGCATTCTTCACCATGAACGGCGTTATCGCGGTGGTGTTCTTTGGTTTTGTGGCCGCGGACCTGTTGGTGCGGGGTCCTCGTCCCACGTGACCTAAAGTCCACGTGGCCGTTTTGCCAACATTCAGCGCAAGAATTCTTGGCTGAGGCGATCCTCAAGAGCCGCAGTTGCGCTCCGTCGAGCTTTCGACTACCGTAGTTGCGTACCTGAATGGGATAGATGGTCTATGGGTACTCGCGGCATTGGTCTAACTTTCCTCCTAGCATTAGCTGCGCTCGCTTCCGCCCAGCAGCCTCAAAAGACTCCAGTCAAACTAGAAGGCACGGTCATCAATAGCGTTACCGGAGAGCCGGTGCCTCGAGTCCTGGTCCAGGTAATGGGACGTGCCATGCTTACCGGGTCTGAAGGCGAGTTTTCCTTTTCCTTCGACGACCTTCCTACAGGAATGACTTCGGTGGTACAGCTTACAAAGCCCGGTTACTTCGCCCCGGGGGCCAAGGCGCGCTTTCCGTCCCCTGGCAGCACCAGCGTTGCCCTTGGTCCGGACACCGGTAAGGTCGTTCTGAAACTCGCGCCGGAGGCCGTCATCACCGGCCGTGTCACCGGTCCGGACGATGAGCCGCTGGAAGGAGCCTCGGTCCAAGTCTTGGCCTACATGTCCGTCAACGACGACGGGCCGCCGAGACTGCTACCCGTCCGCGGAGCGCGCAGCGATGAAGACGGCAACTTTCGCATCGCCGGGCTTTCCGCAGGACGCTACTACGTCACGGTGAGAAGCGCGAGTATCAACCGCAACCTCCTGGGCGCTCAAACGGCGGAAACCAACCAAGCTTACCCCCCGCTCGTCTACTACCCCGGGACCCAGGAATTATCCGCGGCCGCACTGGTTGATCTGGCGCCAGGTCAGCGGCTCGAAGTGCCGTTCTCTCTGTCCTTGCTGCCTGCCTATAAGGTTTCGGGAACGGTGATCGCGGTCGGCGAGTGGAAGCGGGTGAATCCGCCCATGATCCTCGACGGCGCCGGCCAAACTCTCTTCGCGGCGAACACGTTCGACAGCAAGACCGGCGCGTTTGAATTCCGGGTTATGCCCGCCGGGAACTACTCCGTGCGCCTGAGCGGCACCGACCCACAGGACCGTTCCCGGTTTTTCGATCACAAGATCGCGATTTCGAAACCTGTGTCCGGCCTAAAGCTTGTTCTCAAGCCTGGGCTTGACATCCCCGTTGTCATACGCGCAGACTTCACCAATCCACGACAGGAAATGCACGGACACTGTACTTCTTCGCTTCCCAGCGGAGGAGTTCAGCAGTCAGACTGTTCCGATTATCCCAAAGCGCAGGTCGAGCTGATCGCCGCGGATGCCACGGGCTTGCGGTTCACCACCGATTACGGGCCCCTGAAAGATTCTCAGGTATTTGGGATCCATGAGGTCGCGCCGGGAAAATATCTTGTACGTGCACGAGCCACGTTCGGCGGTTACGTGCAGTCGGTTCGTTCAGGCAGCGTCGATCTGCTGCAGGAATCTCTGGCGGTTGCCGAAGGCGGAACTGTTATGCCCATCGAGGTCGTGTTGCGTGACGACTCTGCCACGTTGAAGGTCGCAGTGCGCACGGAAAAGCCGGGCGGATCAGGCGCGATCGTCCTCTACGCTGACGGGGCGCCTCTTCTTCCGCCGACTCGCTGGGGCACCGCTAGCGTGGGATCATATTCGTATCTTGGGGGTTTGGCGCCAGGCAGTTACAAGGTGTTTGCTTTTGATTCGTTGGACGGCATTGATTTTGCTCGTCCCGACTCGCTGGCCAAGTACGCGTCGCACGCGGCCAGCGTCACCCTCTCACCGAACCACGAGAGCAGCGTCATCGTGGATGTGATTCATACTGGAGATTGAATGTCGTGCTTTTGAAAACCACGGCCCGCTTCCTGCTGTCATTGGCCACGATGGCCGTGGCCTGCGGCACATCCGCGCAACAAGCCGCGCCGCCTGCGCCTCCATCTCGGGATTTTGTAATCAGCGGCACTCTCGTGGATTCCTTGTCCAGCCAACCGATCGCCCACGCCCGCGTGGCCATCGCTCCGGTGACCAAACGCAACGACTTCACTACAGTCATCACCGGCGAAGACGGCGTCTTTTCATTTACAAACCTCACACCGGGGAAATACGCTCTGACCGCCCAGGCACGGGGCTACTTGCTTCAATCCTTCAATCAGCACGATCAATTTGCAAGTTCCATTGTGGTTGGCCCCGATTCTGACAGCAGGCAATTGCTGTTCCGTCTTCCTCCGACCTGCGCTATCGCTGGAATCGTGACCGATGAAGCCGGCGAACCTGTCCGCGATGCCCAGGTCTCTCTTTATTTCACCGGACTGTCTGCCGGCACGGATGTAACACAGTCTCGGGGCGGAACTACGACCGATGACCAAGGTGCCTTCCATTTCGGGCACCTCGCTCCTGGCCATTACCTCGTGGCTGTGAGCGCGCGACCGTGGTACGCTCAGCGGCCGTTGGATCTGCCTGCAACGGTTCCAGGCGATCCAGCAGTGCGGTCCTACGTGGAGAGCCTCACGATCTCACAGTCCGCTTTGGACGTAGCCTATCCTGTGACCTTCTACGGCGGCGCGACGGACCCCGCTGCGGCCACAACTCTGACCTTGGGCCCGGGTGACAGGGTCACGGCCAACATTACTCTGCAGCCGGTAAGGGCGTTGCGAGTCCACCTCAGCAAGGATGTCCAGGGAACCCGCGCCTTTTTGCAAGGGAGCATACTTGGCGGTCTGTCACTTCCGGTCATGACAGAAACCCATTTCTCCGGATCGGGAGAGCAAGAGATCGTAGGCATTCCACCCGGACGTTACACACTCACTACGAATGAAGTGGGGCCAGTCTCGACCCGCGAGATCGAGATCAATGCCAGCGGCGAGATTGACCAGAATCAGGGCATTGTCTACGTTCCGGTTAGCGCCAAGTTGCAATTCGATCCCGGGACCAAGCCGAGCCAACCCTATGTGCAATTGCTCAACAAGAAGACTCGTGTGGTCTCTTCGGAGCGCGTGGGCGATGAAGGCGAAGCGGTCTTCAAACAGGGCGTCCCTCCGGGAACCTATGAGGTCTCGATCAACAATGCCCCTGGGTTCTACTTGAAGAATATCTTCGCTGTCGGCGCCCGCGTGACCGGCAGGACCATCGAGGTCAGGTCCGGCGCAACGGTTAAGTTAGCCATCAGCGCCGCGCGCGGCCAGGGCGAGATCGCGGGCATTGCGTCCCACGACGGCAAGCCCTCCGCCGGCGCCATGATTGTCCTGGTGCCTGCTGATCCGGCGCACAATCAGGTGCTCTTCCGGCGCGATCAGAGCGATAGCGACGGCTCCTTCACTTTGCCGCAGGTAGTCCCCGGTGCCTATACCCTTCTGGCATTGGAACACGGCTGGGATCTTGCCTGGACGGATCCTGAAGTATTGAAGAATTATCTCGGCCGGGGCGTCGCCGTGAGGGTTCAACCAAACGGAAAGTATGAAGTTAAGGTGGACGTGCAGTGAGGAGCACTTGCCGCAGATCCACACAGATCGACGCAGATAGGATCCGAAACCGGCCGCGAATTTCGCGAATGAACACGAATCTTCGCCAGCTCATTCTTGTAATTCGCGTATGTTCGCGTTGATTCGCGGCCAAATGACTTTGAATCAGATCAGCGTTCATCTGCGAGAATCTGCGGCTGATCGTCTCAGAGTCAGAACGCTTCCGTTACACTACTTGCCATGCGCGACCCGGTCGAACTGGAAATCTTCAAGAGCCTGTTTCATTCCATCGCCGAAGAGATGGGAGCAGCCCTGCGGCGGACGGCTTTCTCTCCCAACATCAAAGAGCGGCGCGATTACTCCTGCGCCGTCTTTGACGGCCGCGGCCAGGTCGTGGCCATGGGTGATCACATGCCCGTGCACCTCGGCTCCATGCCCATGTCGGTGCGTGCAGCCGTGGACAAGTTGGAGCTGAACAACGGCGACGTCGCCATTCTCAACGATCCCTTCTGCGGCGGCACCCATCTGCCTGACATCACGCTGGTGATGCCTGTCTTCCTGCGCGGCAAGCAGGCAAGGCGCCCGGCGTTCTATGTGGCCTCGCGCGCCCACCATGCCGACGTCGGCGGCATGTACGCCGGTTCCATGGGCAGCTGCCGCGAGATCTACCAGGAAGGCGTGCGCATCCCGCCGATCAAACTGGTCGTCGCGGGGCGGCTGCAGCATGACGTGCTGCGCCTGCTGCTGAACAACGTGCGCACTCCCGAAGAACGCGAAGGAGATTTGAACGCCCAGATCGCCTCGTGCAACACTGGCGCCGCCCGTTTGCGCGAGATCGTTGAACGGTATACCTTGCCGCGCGTCGCACGCATCATGGACGAGTTGCAGGACTATTCCGAAGCCATGATGCGCGCGTTTCTGGCTCAGGTCCCGGCTGGAAAGTACCAGGCCGAGGACTTTCTCGACGACGACGGGGCCGGTTCCGGCCCGGTGCGCATCGCTGTCACGTTGACTTTTCAGAAAGCCACGAAAAAACAGCCCGTGGTCACAGTGGATTTCACCGGCAGCTCGCCCCAAGTCGCAGGAAGCATTAACGCCGTGGATGCGATTGCCTATTCGGCGTGCTTTTACGTATTCCGCTGCTTGTTGCAGGAAGACGTGCCCGCGGCCGCGGGGCTGATGCGCCCGGTGCGGATGATCGCTCCTTCGGGCACCGTCGTGAACGCGCGGCCGCCGGCAGCAGTAGCCGGCGGCAACGTAGAGGCTTCGCAGCGCATCGTCGACACGCTCTTGCGCGCTCTGGCCCAGGCGATGCCGGATCGCGTGCCGGCCGGATCGTCGGGGACCATGAATAACCTGACCATCGGCGGTATCGACGAACGCAACGGCGAACCCTTTGCTTATTATGAGACTATCGCCGGTGGCATGGGCGCGCGCCCTGATCGCGCCGGCGTCAACGGCGTTCACACCCACATGACCAACTCACTGAACACTCCCGCGGAAGCGCTGGAGTACGCTTATCCACTGCGCGTGACGCGCTACTCGTTGCGCCAGGGCAGCGGAGGCGCAGGCAAGTTCCGTGGCGGCGACGGCATTGTGCGCGAAGTCGAATTGCTGTCCGATGCCGAAGTCACTCTCCTGGCCGACCGCCGCA
>DATFQZ010000087.1:0-34280 GCA_035263765.1 Candidatus Angelobacter sp.
GCATGGCATTCGTGGCGGAGTGCAACTCAAAGTGCTTGTCCGGATGAGCCAGCGCATAATGCGTCACCAGAGACGCGATGTGCGAAAGCTCGGTCGACTCGGCTCGCAGAAACTTCTTGCGTGCCGGAGTATTAAAGAAGAGATCACGGACGGCGATGGACGTTCCCTGTGGCAACCCCGTCTCTTCCACACGGAGGATTTTTCCGCCAGCGATCTCCAGTGTCGTTCCCTCCGGCTCATCGGCAGCGCGCGTCTCGAGCAGGACGCGTGCGACAGAAGCGATCGAAGGCAAAGCTTCGCCGCGGAAGCCGAGCGTATGAATGTTGAGCAGGTCTTCGGCGTCTTTGATCTTCGAAGTCGCATGGCGTTCGAAGGCCAGCAGCGCATCATCCCGCACCATGCCGCAGCCGTCGTCCGTAACCGCGATCAGCTTCTTCCCGCCCGCTTCCACCTGGACCTTAATGCGCGTGGCCCCGGCGTCAAGCGCGTTTTCCAGGAGCTCCTTGAGCACTGACGCCGGACGCTCGACCACTTCGCCCGCGGCGATCTTGTTGGCTACATGCTCAGAGAGTAAGTGGATGCGCCCCATGGGAGAAACATCATTTAACCACAAAGGACACGAAGGATCACAAAGGAACACGACGTAGAGACGTGGCACTGCCACGTCTCACTGCTGGACAATCTGACGTCCTGCGTGAGGCAACCCGGTTTTAAGACGGGTTCAAGATTGTTGTGGGTGGACGGCCACGTCGCCTCCCTGGCCGTTAGACGCGGCGGTGCCGCGTCTCTACGCGCCAATGGCTCTTCGTGTTCCTTCGTGCCCTTTGTCGTTATTCCCTTTATTTCCCCGAGCTCAATGCCGGCGCTGGATATGACGGCAGCTTTTCCCGCGTGCGATTGGCGCGCTGGATCTCCAGTTCGTCGAACAGCAACGAAGGCGCCACGATGGCGCTGGGTAAGGGATCAAAGCGGTTGTAGACGTACGCGTCGTCTCCGGCAGCCACGATGTCATTGCGCAACGTTTTCGTATCCAACTGGTTGAATACCGCGCCGCGGACCAGTTCCATGTGACCGTCGCTTACATAGACCCGCCATAGCAAGCGTGGCGCCAATCGCGGGCCGGTCGTTTCCACGTAGTAGCCATACGGCCTTCCCTGGTCTTTGCACATCTGGATCAGCTTTTTCTTGAGCGCTTCCGGACTGACGCCGCCATTGGCGCGGAATACGAGGTTGGAGATTTGCGGACGCGGGGCGCCTGCGAGCGGCGTGCGGCCGTGGCCATTCGAGCGCGGAAAATCGCGGACGGGTTCCCGGCTTAGCAAAAAATTGCGCAAAGTGCCTTTTTCAACCACGGTCACGGTTTGCGCTGTCACTCCCTCATCATCCACGTCGTAATCGCCGCCGAGGGAGAGGCCGCCTACCTTTGTCGCATGCGGATCGTCCACGACGGTAAAGAAGTCGGGCAGGACACGGCTCTTGTAATAAGAGTTGAACTCACCACGAGTACGCGCAGGATTCCCGAGTTCAGGACGCACTCCGAGAATGTTGGGGGCCACAAACCTTTCAAACAGGGCGGTGGCAGAGTCCGCAGAAAACAGCACGGGACCGCGATAATCGTCTTCCACCAGCGGCGCCGCGCGCAGCGCGCTGAAGGTTGTAATCAGCTCCTTCGCATCTTTCGCCATTTCCTCCGGCTTGGGAAGCTCCTCGGGCCGGGCGACTGTGTAACCACGGCTGCGTTCGATCCGCATGCCGTCCTCAGCCTGTGTGGAGCCGCCGAACGAAATTGTGTAGACGGCCTGGCCGCCGCGAGTCACCGTACCTTCGGTGTTGACGAAGTACCGGTTCAACACACGGAAGCGAAGGTTGGCGTTGGAGCTCTCGAGAGCAGGGTCACTTCGGAACAGATCGGATACAGCGCGGATCTTCTGCTTCCATTCGTTCAGACTGACGCCCAACGTGGCAGGCTGGCTGACGGCCACGGCCGGTTTTTCCTGGGAGAAATCGGACAGGTCCTTGTCGGCCTCCACGTTCTTCAGCGCTGCTTCCTTCTCCGTGAGTCCATTGAGCGCTGCTTTGTAGGCTTTGTCGGTGGCCAGCCAGAGTTGGCGCCGCAGCGCCAATTCGTTGTCATCGAGAGGCATGACTTCCGTGCTGCCGGTACCTTCACCAAAGTAGCTGTCCTGCTTGTAGTCGCCGATGCGGACTACCACACGCACCAACCGGCCGACATGGTGCTGTTCATCGCGCAGGGCGCCCAGGGTGGCATCCACGAAGTAGTCGTCCATCGCGGTGACCTGGTAATCGATGTAGTAGGGCCGCTGCAACTGGCCGAGTTGCAACTTCTCCTGGGAGCGGCGCAGCTCAGCAAGCATAGCCTTCAGAAGCGGGTCGCCGTGATCGTCGTTCGAGATGGAAGAAGCGGGGGCGGAGGCGCGATCATCCGCCAACCCTGCGAGGGAGAAAGATGCCAGCAAGATCAGAGTACAGCAGCAGAACCGGCGCATTAGCGAGCCTCCTGTCGAGCGGCAGGTTTCGCGTGCTCGCGTGCTTGGGCGCCGGGCTGGGCTGCAGCCACCTTCGTTGGTTCCACACCTGGCGGCGGTAGCAGCGGCGGCCGGTCATGGCCCTGCGCCATCTTTTGCACTTCAATTTCCGAAAAGACCATGGCAGGTGCAGCCGCGGCGACCGGAACCGAACCGGATTCGGCGCCACACTCGCCGTTAAAAACATCCATCTTCTGTCCGGTTACGATGATCCGGTTCAACGCGTTGAGCGGGGTTCCAATGATGTCTACGCCGCGCACCAACTCGTCAGGACGGCCGTCCGGATAGACTTTCCATACCATCAGCGGCATGACCTGGAAGGCCTGCGGCATGTTGCGCATGGTCAGGGTAAATCCGCCCGCGATATCTTCGAAGTAAAGGCCGAAAGGCTTTCCCTGCTTCTTGACTTCGTCAATGAGCGCTTGGCGGAGCTGGTCGTCGGGAAGGGCCTTGGTGGAGCGGATGATCAAGTTGCCTTGCCGGCCCACCGGCATCATACCCACCTGCGCGCGGCCGTGGCCGTTGGAATGTTCAAAGCCTTTGACCGGCATGCGCGACATGAGGAACTGTTTCAGGACTCCATTGGCGATCAGCTCCACCCGCTGGCTCTTTTCGCCTTCCTCGTCATAGTTATAGTTGCCGCTCAGCTCGACGCCGCCCAAAGCCGGCAACGTTGGATCGTCTTCCACGCTGAGAAAAGGAGGTAACACCGGCTGGCCAATCATCTTGGTGAACGTCTGGCCTTCGTTGTCCCCGCGCTGTCGCTGGCCTTCTAGACGATGCCCCACCACTTCGTGGAAGAACACCGCGGCGGCTCGTCCGGAGAGCATGGCTGGACCATCGAACGGCTCCACCACCGGGGCCTTTTTCAGTTTCTGCAGGTCCTGGGCGATCTTCTCAATCTTGGCGGTGATTACCTTGTCGGAATCCAGTTTATCGATCGAGGAGGCATCGAACGTCTCCGACCGCGCCAATTCCATGCCGTCTTCGGCGAGCGTCCGGCCCATGGCCAGAACGCGGACGAGGGGCCGCGAATCTACGATGCGCGCGCCTTCGCTGGACACAAAATATCTTGTGGAACCCGTCACCAGAAGCATGACGGTGGAGTTCTCGATGTCAGGATACTTGGTGAAGATCGCGGAGTAGCGGCGGATGCGTTCTTCCCAGGCTTTGCGGTCGAAGTCTGGAGGCAGCAGGGCTTTGCCGCTGTAGACTTCCGGCTTCTCCACCGAAAAATCGGGCGAAGAGTCCGATTCTTCCGCGCGAACCTTGGTCTTGGTCTTTACTTCCAGGTAACTCTGCGCGGCCTTCTTGTACATGCGGTCCGTGTTCAGCCAGAGAACCCGCGCAATCGCATCTGCTTTGTCATCTAAAGGAAGCGAAGCCGTCACGATGGAGTTAAATCGGTTCTCGCCATGCGTGTTATCGAGGTCGCGTCCGCCCACGCGGACAGAGACGTTCGCGGTGCGGTCGTGCCGGCCGATGCTGGCCACAATGGCGCCGTTGCTGGCCATGATCAGGCCGCCGGATTCTTCATCCACTGAATAACTGATGTAGTAGGGTGCGGGATCGGCTTTGCTCAGAGAAGAGATTGCGCGGTCCAGTTCTTGTTGCATCGTGCGCATCAGCACTGAGTCCGGGGCATGGGCAGGACTGCCTTGTCCCCATGACGCCGGAGCCAGAAACGCGGCCAGAATAAGCCCAGGCAGGGATGACTTGAAAGATAACATGGTATCCACGAGTGTACCTGAACCATTGGACACCGCAAACATTACCTTTGCCTTAGCTTTTTGCGCCCGTGACGGGCCGTGCCGCTCCATGGGCTTGGCATCCTGGCGAATATTCAGATTAAAACCTGAGAGCGGGTTACGTAGTCCGGGTGTTAGGTGGTTTTCTCCCAACCGCTCTATTCCCCCGCGCTCTTGGCCCGCTCCGGCCTCCAACGCAATACCGGCTTACGGGCGGCGGCGGTTTCGTCGAGGCGCGAAACGCGCGTGCTGTGCGGGGCAGTCTTGATTAATTCGGGTTCCTGCTCGGCCTCACGCGCGATGCATTTCATGGCGTCAATGAACAGATCCAGTTCTTCGAGCGATTCGCTTTCCGTAGGCTCGATCATCAGTGCGCCGCGGACCACCAGAGGAAACGACACGGTGTAAGGATGGAAGCCGTAGTCGATCAACCGTTTGGCGATGTCCCCGGTCTTTACGCCCTTCTCCGCCTGGCGATCATCGCTAAAGACCACCTCGTGCATGGAAGCGCTTGGGTACGGGAGGTCGTAGTCACCGGAAAGTTTTTTGCGGATGTAGTTGGCGTTCAGCACAGCGTCTTCGGTAGTCTGGCGCAGCCCGTCGTAGCCGTTGGCCATGATGTAAGCCAGGGCGCGCACGTGCATCCCGAAGTTGCCGTAGAACATGCGAACCCGCCCCACCGATTGCGGGCGGTTGTAGTCCAGGCCGAGCATGCCTCCAGCTTTTTCCACGATGACCGGCTTAGGCAGGAACGGTTCCAGAATCTTCTTGCAGGCCACCGGGCCGGAGCCAGGACCGCCCCCGCCATGCGGCGTGGAAAATGTTTTGTGCAGGTTCAAATGCATTACATCGACGCCGAAATCCCCGGGGCGCGTCTTGCCGACCAGAGCGTTCATGTTGGCGCCGTCCATGTACAGCAGGCCGCCTTTCGAGTGCAGGATTCCTGCAATCTTGTCGATCTCCTGCTCAAAAATGCCCAGCGTGTTGGGATTGGTCAGCATGAGACCAGCAATGTCTTCGTTCATCTGGGCGGCCAGCGCATCAATGTCCACCATGCCGCGTTCGTTCGACTTCAGATTCTCTACGGCGTAGCCGCAGATAGCCGCCGTGGCCGGGTTGGTGCCGTGCGCGGAATCTGGAATCAGGATCTTTTTGCGGGGATTACCCTTGGACTGGAGATAGGCGTGCATCAGCAGGATGCCGGTCATCTCGCCGTGGGCGCCGGCCGCAGGCTGCAGCGTGATGGCGTCCATGCCGGTGATGTCCAGCAGGCAATCGGCCAGGGTCTTCATAATGCGCAAGCCGCCCTGCGAGATCTTCTCCGGCTGGTAAGGATGGGCATCCGCCAGCCCGCGCAGGCGAGCCACAACTTCGTTCACGCGGGCGTTGTACTTCATGGTGCAGGATCCCAGCGGATACATGCCGAGGTCAATCGCGTAGTTCCAGGTGGAAATGCGAGTGAAGTGGCGGATGATCTCCATCTCGCTCACCTCGGGCATATCGCCCAGATCAGCGCGGGCAGCCGGGCCCAGAGCTTTCTGCGGATCGACAGCAGGCACGTCCAGCGGGGGCAGGCGGTATCCCTTCTTGCCAGGTGATGAACGCTCGAAGATCAGACATTCATTCTGGTTGACATGGCGCATCGCCTTCTTGATATCACGATCACTCATTGGCCCACCGCCTCGACCGCCGCATCGATCTGTTCTTTGCTGTTCAGTTCCGTGCAACACCAGAGAGACGCGTTTCCCAGCTCGGGATAGAACTTGCTCAGCGTCAGCCCGCCGATGATCTTCTTCTCCAGCAGCCGGTCGTTGATCGTATGCGGATCTTCCTTGGTGACGACCACAAACTCGTTGAAGCGAGGGGCGCCTTGGAACAGAAGCTTCCCTTTCTTCGCGAATTCCCCGGCGGCGTATGCGGCTTTGGCAAGGTTCTGCGCGGCCAGTTCTTTCAGGCCTTCGCGGCCGTAGATGGTCATGTAAATGGTGGCCATGGTTGCAATCAGCGCCTGGTTGGTGCAGATATTCGATGTGGCTTTCTCGCGGCGGATGTGCTGCTCGCGCGTGGAGAGCGTAAGCACGAAGCCGCGCTTGCCGTCTCGGTCGCGAGTCTCGCCCACCAGGCGTCCCGGCATCTGGCGAACAAACTTTTCTTTGGTCGCCAGGACCCCCGCGTACGGGCCACCGAAGCCGAGAGGCACACCGAAAGATTGCGATTCCATGGACACGATGTCCGCTTCCACCGGTGGCTTCACGATGCCCAGCGACAACGCTTCAGCGATAGAGACCGCCACCAAAGCGCCTTTCTTGTGAGCGAGGTCAGCTACAGCCGCAACGTCTTCTATGGTTCCAAAGAAATTCGGGGACTGGATCAGGACGCAAGCAGTGTCCGCGGTGATTTGTTTTTCAAGGTCCTTCATATCCACGCGGCCGTTCTCGAGATACGCGCACTCACTGATGGGCAGCGCTTGATGCTGTGTGTAGGTACGGATCACCTCGCGATATTCCGGATGCACGCTGCGCGCTACCACCGCCGACTTCCTTCCCGTCACGCGCGCAGCCATCAGCAGCGTCTCCGCCGCGCCGGTCGAGCCGTCATACATGGATGCATTCGCCACTTCCATCCCCGTCAGCTCACAGATCATGGTCTGGAACTCGAAGATGGCTTGCAGGGTGCCCTGCGCGATCTCCGGCTGATACGGCGTGTAAGCGGTGAAAAACTCGCCGCGCGAAATCAGAGAATCGATCACGACCGGCCGGTAATGGTGGTAGGCTCCGGCGCCGAGAAACACTGCGTAGCCTGCGGCGTTCGCGTCGGCTTGATCGCGGAAGTAGTCAATCACTTCCGACTCCGCCATCTGGCGCGGGACTTTCAAGTCGCGATTGAGACGGTATTGAGCAGGAATGGGAACGAACAGGTCGTCAACGGATTTGCAGCCGATTTCACGCAGCATGTGCTGCCGGTCGGCGGGCGATTTAGGAAGATAACGCATGATTAAAATTGGTAATTGGGCAATTTTGTAATTGGGTAATTGAAAGGACTAGTCAACACAGGCCGGTCTTCAATTACTCAATTACCAAATTACTCAATTACCCAAACTTGTTCTTATTTCTCTTCCTCAACGTACTTCTCGTAATCATCGGCGGACAGCAACGAGTTTGCCTCGCCCGGGTTCGAGAGTTCGATCTTGATCAACCAGGCGGCGTTGGCGTCCTTGTTAACGTTCTCGGGCGTCTGGTTGAGAGCGTCGTTTACGGCGATCACCTTGCCTGACGCCGGAGCGTAGAGCTCAGAGACCGCTTTGACCGACTCGACTGTGCCGAAGCTCTTGCCCTGCTGAACTTGCGTCCCCACTTTGGGCAGCTCCACAAAGACGATGTCGCCCAGCGACTCCTGGGCGTGGTCGGTGATGCCCACGGTCCCGGTGTTGCCGTTGACCTGGATCCACTCATGCTCTTTGGTGTACTTGTAATCTTTCGGATAAGCCATCTGCGACCTCAGTCCATCATCATTGCGCGGTTACGCCTTCTTCACGCGCTTGTAAAACGGCGTCGGCACCACTTTGCACTTCACTCTTTGCCCGCGGATTTCAACCAACACTTCGTGCCCGAGCTCGGACTCCTGCAGCGGCACATAAGCCAGCGCAATATTCTTCTTGAGAAATGGAGCGTACGATCCGCTGGTCACGTACCCGATCTCGCTCCCGCTCGCGCTAAAAACCTTGTAGCCGTCGCGCGGGATACCGCGATCTACGGCCTCCAGCCCGACCAGCGTGCGCTTCAGCCCGGTGGCTTTAGCTTTCTCAAGCGCCGCGCGGCCGAGAAAGTCGCCTTTATCCATTTTGCAGAAACGGTCGAGGCCGGCTTCCCAGACGTTGATGGAGTCAGAAATCTCATGGCCATAAAGCGCCATGCGTCCTTCCAGGCGCAGGGTGTTGCGCGCGCCCAGGCCACACGGCACGATGCCGAATTCTTTGCCGGCTTCCATCACTTCGTTCCAGACACGCTCGCTGGTGGCAACATCGGAAGGGACATAGATCTCAAAACCGTCTTCCGCGGTGTAACCGGTGCGCGCAATCAGCGTGTTCGGCAGATTGCACACCGTGCCGTGCTTGAACCAGTAGTTTTTGATCTGCGACAAGTCCACGCTGGTGAGCTTTTGCAGCGTGGCTTCCGCCTTGGGTCCCTGGATGGCAAGCTGCGTGTAGTAGTCACCGACGTCGTCGGCATGGCAGTGAAAACGGCTGACGTTCTTCTTGACCCAGCCGTAATCTTTTTCCCGAGTACCGGCATTGATGACCAGCAGGTAGTCGTTCGGGCCGAGCTTGTGGACAATCACATCGTCCACGAAGCCGCCCTCGGGATACAGCAGCGCGGAATAATGAGCCTGGCCTTCCTGCAGCTTCGAGGCGTCATTCATGCTGACCCACTGCACGGCGTCAAGGGCCTGCGGGCCGCGGATCAGGATGTCGCCCATATGCGAGACATCAAATATCCCCACACCGGTACGGACGGCCAGGTGTTCTTTCATCAAGCCGCCGCTCGCGGGATACTCAACCGGCATGTCCCAGCCGCCAAAGTCCACCATCTTGGCACCCAGCCGCCGGTGCAGGGCGTGGAGCGAAGTCTTCCTGAGTGCCTGGCTTTCCGCTGTCGAGGACAATGCTTTTCCCTTTCAGAAACCTGAGTGAAGGGCGTCAGAGTCTTTTCCCGAGGTGCAAGGAACCATGTAGGTTATCATCCGCGTTTTGCGGGGGTCAATGAAGGGGTTCCCGCCTCACAGGACCACCGTGACGCTCCTTCAGCGGGGGCATTACCTTTGGTTACCTTTGGTGCATTGCCCGGGGGCACAAATCGCGATAACCTTCGCTCATGCCCAAGGAGTTCCTCTGCTCGATCTGCGACATGCCTGAGAAGCGCTGCGAATGCGTGCGCTACTGCTGCCTCTGCCAGAGCCCGTTCGAAGTCCGCTTGTGCGAAGACGGCCTGTATTACTGCCACCCTTGCCGCGAAGCCTGCGACCTCGAAGCCCAGTTCATCGCCAATCCGTAAGACCATCTGTGATCCCGCAGAGCGGGATCGCGCGTGATCGGGTGATCCCCGAGATTTGGTAATTGAGTAATCTGGTAATTTGGTAATTGAGCCGAGGCGCGGTCAAATTAGCCAATTACCAAATTACGCAATTACCCAATCCTCTCCGAATAAGCCTATCTCCGAGTTGCAGCAGGATTCTGACATTCTTCGTTATTATCGCTCCATGCTCCACCACTTCGGCCCCCAAAACTGGTGGCCGGCGCAGTCACGGCTGGAAGTGATTGTCGGGGCTTATCTCACTCAGAATACGAATTGGAGCAACGTGGAAAAAGCGATGGCGAATCTGCGCCGCGACCGCGTGCTCAGCGTAAAGGGCCTGCGCGAAATTTCTCTGGCGCGATTGCAAAAGCTGATACGCCCTTCGGGCTACTTTCGACAGAAGGCAAAAAAGCTCAAGACGTTCATCCGTTTTCTCGATAAGAACTACAGCGGATCGTTGGATCGCATGTTCGCCCAGCCGACTGGCGACCTTCGCGACGAATTGCTGGCTTTGCACGGTGTGGGTCCGGAGACGGCAGATTCCATCCTTCTCTACGCCGGCAATCATCACGTCTTCGCCGTGGACGCTTACACCCGTCGCATCTTCGAGCGACACGGACTCATCACGCCGAAGACGAAATATGAAGAGATCCGAGCGCTGGTGGAAGCTGCGCTGAATTCCGCCACGCCTGAAGCGTTACGTGTTGACGGGCATGGCTGCGAGCCACGTCACCCTGTCTCCCGCATGAGCGGCGCTCCGCGCAGCGAACTGGCGCAGCATTACAACGAACTGCACGCTCTCATCGTGCGCGTAGGCAATCAATATTGCCGCAGTACGGCAAAGTGCGGGGAGTGTCCGCTGCGGGAGTTCTTACCGAGTCATTAACGACCTCAGCAGAATCCATGCCTCTGCCGATGGAACTCGGCCAACTTATCATGCGCTTCGTGCCACGCACGGCTTCCTGTCCTGATTGTGTGGCACCGGCACTCTTGCCGGTGCTCGTTTGCTTGATAAGGGCACTTCTGCACAGGCAGGAGTACCTCCACCCCGCCGCGCGAAGCGCGCGTCGGGGACCCCAGATGCCTGTGCCACACGTTCCAGACTATTGCTCCGGCCACACTTCCAGCGCCGTTCTACTTAAGATCTGCTCTTTCACAGCTTCAGGCAAAGGCAGGGCGCGGAATTGGTTGAGATTCTGTTCGATCTCAGGAATCCCCGGGCTGGGCCAGTCGGTTCCGAAGAGCGTCTTGTGCGCGATCTCTTCCAGACGCGGAAAGTACTTCAGGAGCAATTTAGGCGGGATTCCACTGATGTCCAGATGCACGTTGCGATGCCGGCGCAGCAGGAAGAACGCTGTCTGCATCCAGATCGGCCGGCCGCCATGGGCCATCAGGATCTTCAGCTTGGGGAAATCCACAGCCACGTCGTCCACGTAAATCGGGTCGCCGAACTTGTTGCGCGCGTTGGGAAAGATCGAGGTCCCGGTGTGGATCATCACCGGAATCCCGTGGGCCTCGGCCGTGCGATAAATCGTCGCCAGTTCCTGGACACCGTTGTTGTAGTCATTGGCATAGAGAAGCTGGTGTGGAGGATGGATCTTCACCAGGCGAATCCCCAGGCGCACAATCTCATCCATGTCCGCTTGAACGTTGCGGCTATGCCGCGGATGCACGCTCCCGCAGGAAAGCAGCCGCTGGGGATTCTCCTTGCAGTAATCCGCCACCCACTGGTTGACGCCCGCGGTCAACCCCATGACCTCAGGCGCAACGTAATTGATAAGGACGGCGCGCTCCACCCCGATGGAATCCAGATATTTGAGCAGCGCTTTAGGCGATTTGCAGTATTCGATGATGTCGTCAAAGCGGCCGCGGGCCTTCTTCATGACTTCAAGAGGCCCGGCTTTGAACATCTCATACGGCTGAATGTGGATGTGGCAGTCGGTGATAGTCATGGGGTCGACAGTCCCGAACGTAGCTTTTTCTGAAACCCCGAGCGGAGCGAGGGGCTCCTATAGCCGCGATGCTAACAGACGGGGGAAGCCCTCCATTGTCCACCTTAAGCGGCTTTGTGACTATAGGGATCTCTCGCTACGCTCGAGATTGCAGAGGGAAGCCAGAGGCCCCAGATCAAACCGATCACGATTCGCCAGCAGCCAGCACCGCTCTCTTCGCGTACACCTTGATCACTTCGCGGCGATATTCCGGCGTGAGGGCCGACGTAGTCAGCGGCTTCGCGATCTTGGCTGCCAGTTCGCCGACGACCTCGGCCGCATGGTCGTTAATGTTTTTGCCGACCAGCGCATGTTCCGCGGCCGGCACCAGCAACGGCGCAGGATTAACGGCGGTAATAGCCACGCGCGCGGCCTGGATCGGCCCGCCGTTTTGCTTGACGGCCACGGCCACGCCGGCCAACGGGTAATCAATCGAACCGCGAATGCGCAGCTTCATGTAGCTGCCCTTCCAGCGTGACGAAGACTCCGGCAGAAAAATGCGCGTCAGCATTTCGTTATGAAATAGCTTCATGCGCGCGTCGCCCAGGTTGGTGTAGAAGTCCTTGATGGGCATGCGGCGAAGGCCCTTGGGCCCGGCGATCTCCAACTCCGCGTCCAGGCAGAGCAGCGCCGGCGGCGTGTCGCCGGAGAAGGCCGCCCAGCACTTCTTGCCTCCAGGCGCCACGTGGCACAGGTCGCCGTCTTTCTTGATGCAGAACCCGCAGGAGGTCCGCCACTGCAGCGACTGGTTGTACCAGACGCAACGCGTGTCCAGACAGATGTTGCCGCCCAGCGTGCCCATGTTGCGCAGGATGGGCGACGCCACGGTCTTCACCGCTTCGTGGAGAACCCGATAGTTGCGGCGGATGTACTCGGAATCTTCGATCGTGGAGAGCGGCGTGAGAGCTCCGATTTCCACGCCCGCGCCCGGCCGCTCACGGATACCGTTGATCTCCTCGATGCCGCGGATGTCCATGAGGCAAGCAGGGGTAAACAACCGCTGCTTCATCGAAGGCAGCAGGTCGGTGCCGCCAGCCAGGATTTTGAGAGCGCTGCCGTGTTGGCCTAAAAGGCTGGCGGCCTCGTCCATGGTACGCGGACGAAGAAGTTTGAAAGCGGGAAGACTCAATCGTCACCTGCCAAGGTCTCAGCTTCCTGTTGGCGCCGCGACGGATCCTGCTCGTGCCGCTGCGGCCCTTTGCCTTTGTACCAGGTCGATCCGCCGTGTTCGCGGAACGTTTTGGGCGCGGAAGGGTCGGCGCCGCGCGTGAGTTCGAGCGCTTTGGCCGTCTTTGCTTGTTGTCGCAGTGCGGCCAGCACGCGCTCAGGCGTAAATGGCGCTTCACGCAAGCGAACGCCCACGGCGTCATAGATCGCGTTGGCGATGGCAGGAATGGTGGCAGCGAGCGAGCCTTCGCTCGCCTCTTTCGCTCCGAAGGGTCCCTCGGGATCAACGCTCTCGACGATGATGCACTCCACGTCCGGTGATTCCACGGCCGAAGGCGACTTGTATTCGAGCATGCCAGGATTCATCAGCAAGCCGTCTTTCCAAACCATCTCTTCCTGAAGAGCCTGGCCCAGGCCCATCCACACCGAGCCAATGACCTGACCTTCGACCGAGACAGGATTTAGAGCGCGGCCGCAGTCGTGTGCCGCCCAGACCTTGTGGACCTTAACTTCACCGGTTTCTATGTCCACACTGACCTCGGCGACCTGCGCGGCATACGAGTAGGCCGGCGAAGGGCCTACGCCGGCGCCTTTGAACGTGCCGCCGCGGGCTTCCTTGGGCGGTGCATAAGATCCGCTGCCGCTCAGAGCTCCGCTGAAGTCGATCGCCGAAACCACGGCTTCTTCGAAGCTCATCTGGTCTTTAGGACCTTCTTCCTTCCGTTTTTGCTGGAGTGACCCGCGCAACGTCTGGCCTTCCACGCGCCCGCTTACTTCCTGCACACTGCCTTGGGCGGGTTTCTGTTCCGTTTCGCCCTGCGGTGATGTTGATATCTGCGCGCCCTGCTTCCAGACGCGGTCGTCGCGCATGATCACATCATCCGGCGCGCAGTTCATCTTGCGGGCCGCGGCGGCGATGATCTTGCTCTTCACATCCTGCGCGGCGCGCATGGCAGCATTGCCGTTCATGAAGGTCACGCGGCTGGAGTACGAGCCGATATCGATCGGTGTGAGGTCAGTGTCGGCGGCCACGACCTTGATGCGCGCCAAGCTGATGCCCAGCACTTCAGCGACGATCTGCGCTACCATGGTGTCGGATCCTTGCCCGATATCCGACGCGCCGGTGTACACCACCACGCCGCCGTCGCGGTCGATCTTGATGTTCACCGTGGAATGCGGCATGTCGGAACGAATAATGCTGTTGGCGGCGCCACTGACGTAGTGACTGCAGGCAATGCCCAGCCCACGCCCCGTGGCCAGTTTGCCTCTGCGCTCCCTCCACCCCGACCGCTCTACTACTTCTTCCAGGCACTCCGGTAGACCGTAGCTCTGCACACGCAGGTTGTTCACGGTGATGCACGGTGGCTTGAGCAAATTGCGGCGGCGAATCTCCGCGGGATCGATCTCCAGTCGCGCCGCGATCTCATCCAGTTGTGACTCGAAGGCAAAGCGCACGTTGACCGTGCCGTGTCCACGCATGGCCCCGCAGGCAGGCTTGTTGGTCAGAACGCGATAGCCGTCGTACTTGATGTTAGGAATGTCATAGAGCGCGCCCAGCAGAGCGCCGGAATAGAGAATCGTCACCACGCCGTAGGAGCAGTACGCGCCGCCGTCCTGGATGACTTTGGCTGCAACCGAAGTAATGCGGCCGTCTTTCTTCACGCCGGTCTTCAGATCGATGATGGTGCGCGGCCGCCCGCGGTGCGCCCAAAAGACCTCCTCGCGGGTGTACGTAATTTTCACCGGCGCTTTGGCTTTGCGTGCCGCCACCGCGGCGATGATCTCCAACGGAATCACTTCGCTCTTGCCGCCGAAGCCGCCGCCCACCAACGGCTTGATCACGCGAATTTGCGACATCGGCATGTCCAGCACAATGGAGAGCTTGTGCTGCAGGTAATACGGCACCTGCGTGGACGACCACACCGTGAGCCGTCCCGGTTGCCCGGTGAGTGAATCGATCTCAAACGAGGCCAGCGTGGAGTGCGGCTCCATGGCCGCGTGCGTGACCTCGGCTGCGATGTAGCGATGTTCGGTCACCAGGTCGGCGTCTGCAAAGCCCTTGTCCGGATCGCCAAAAACGTGGTGGTAATCCTTCTCGATGTTGTTGGGGCGCTGGGGATGAATCCAATCGTGCTCAGCCTTCATCGAGTCTTCAGGATCGAACCAAGCGGGCAGCAGTTCATACTCAACGTCAATCAGCTCAAGGGCACGCTCGGCGATGGCTTCTGTCGTCGCTACCACGCAGGCCACGTTGTCGCCGACGTAGCGAACTTTGTCGACGGCGAGCGCCGTCTCATCGTGGCCGACAGGAAGAATGCCATACTTGTTCGGTGCGTCCGGACCGGTAACCACCGTGACGACGCCATCCAGCAGCCGCGCCCGCGAAGCGTTGATCCGCTTGATCAGGGCGTGCGGGTACGGCGCATGCAAGATCTTGCCGACCAGCATTCCCGAAAGCGCGAGGTCGTCCGCGTACTTGCCCTGGCCGGTGGTCTTGCCAGCCGAGTCAACCAGCGCGACGCGCTTGCCGATGATGGAGTAGTCAGACATAAGCAATTAGCAATTAGCAACTAGCAATTAGCCAAACCAGATCACCCGATCACGCGAATCACCCGATCACCCGATTTCTTCATCTCGCTCTCTTCTCCGCCTCGATCGCCGCCTTGATCGCCTGGTACATCTGGGTATAGCCGGTGCAGCGGCACAAGTTTCCGCTCAGGGCGTGGCGGATCTCTTCCTCGGTCGGATCGGGATTGCTGTCGAGAAGCGCCTTCACCGTGACCATGAACCCGGGCGTGCAGTAACCGCACTGCGCGCCGCCCCAGTCGCCGTAAGCCTTCTGGATCGCGGCCAGCGCGCCGTGGTCGGCGATGCCCTCCACCGTCGTGATCTCCGGCGTGACAGCGCCGCTTGACGAGCAGCTCATGGCCAGCATAGTGCAGCTCAGAACCGGGACGCCATCCACCAGCACCGTGCACGCGCCGCAGGATGAATCGTCACACCCGCGCTTAGAGCCGGTCAACTCGAGTTCCTGGCGCAGCACGTCCAAAAGCAACTCACTGGGCTCAATGGCCAGCTCGTGCCTGCGGCCGTTCACGCGTAACTCGATGAGTTCCTTGTTCATTGCCCTGTTGCTAGTCCGCTGCGCCCTGGTCAAAACCGAACAAACGTTCGTTAAAGCGATACAGACAGAATACAGCCTACGGACCAGATTATCCACTCTTGAGAGCAGCCGTTCACTGAGGTTAAGACCCCATGAATCCATCCCTTGCAGGACTGCTCTTTTCTAGCTCTAGTATCCGTAATCAGTCGGCGCCGCGTACGCATGTTTTTTCACACCCAACTCAGCCAGACGGTCGCGGCCCAGTTGCCGGGCGTACTCCGAGCAGTCGGCCACGCCAAAAATCCAGCACTGGGCCCACGCCGCGAACTCGTCTTGCGTCTTGGTCTCCGCGTGATATTGCTGGAAAAACGCATCGTCGCGCTTGTAGTAGCCCTGCACCGGCGAAGGATGCGCGCCATAGGGGCACTCCACCACGGCCGACACCAGAAATCCCGGAATCACGGTGCGGTTTGGATCGCTGGCGACGACGCTTTCGTCCACAATCTGCTCGGCGCAGAGCAAAACCTTTTTGGCTGCACGCACGCCTTCCAGCATCACGCCGAAATTCCCCCAGCAGTGAGCGTTGCCGTTCTTGTCCGCCCGCTGCACGTGAACAATGGCCACGTCGGGCACAATCGCCCGGACAGCCAGCAACGTTTCTTTCGGCTCGAAGGGCGAGATGATCTGGTAGAAAAAATGATTGCCCTTGGGAACGTCTGAGCCCATGGCCGTGCGCGTAGGTAGGAACGGGACACCCAGCGCCCCCGCCTGCAAGGCCAGGGCGATGGAAAAATTTGTCATGTTGAAGACGCGGAGCTTTTCTCCTGGCGTACCCGGATTCTCCTGCTCGGTCGCGCGGCGAAAGTTGTACGCCGAGCCCATCATCACGTTGCCGACCCACGCGGCTACCACGTCCTTGACGCAGCCGGCGCCGATGAGCTGGTCAAAAAGAATGTCGGAGATCGGCCCGATCAGGCGCAGATTCCTTCTTTTCTGCCGGATCAGCTCATGGCCCGCGGCAAACGGGATCATCTGCTCCATCTGCAGGCCAAGCGCCACACTCGAACCGTCAGGAACCAGCTCAGCGATGGCCTGGCGCATGGTAAGTAGTTTGGACATGAGGTAAGGGATTCAGTATAACCTTCGAGCATGCGATTTCTGCGCTGGTCGCTGCTGGCCTGCCTCGTGCTGTTGGTTGCTGCCTGGTTTGCCGTTCCCCCGATCGTTGACAGCCGACAAAACCGGGTCTTGCAGCCGCCTCCCTACAAAGCATCTCCCCAGGCGCAAGCCCTGCACAAAACGCTTATCGTCGCCGATCTACATGCCGACAGCCTGCTCTGGAAAAGAAATCTTCTGGAGCGCAACTCCCACGGCCACGTCGACATTCCGCGTCTTGGCGAAGGCAACGTCGGCATCCAAGCTTTCACTGTCGTCACCACCGCCCCGCGCAATCTCAATATCTACAAGAATTCTGACGCATCCGACCAGATCACGGCGCTGGCGATCGCCGAGGGCTGGCCTCCGCGTACCTGGCACAGTCCTAAGCAACGCGCGCTGTTTCAAGCCGCCAAGTTGCACGCTTTAGCGAAGAAATCACAAGGCAAGCTGGTGATTCTCAACACGCGCAGCGACTTGCAGACCTATTTGGCCAGCCGGATGCCCGGGCAGGTCGCGGGGTTCCTGGGCGCGGAAGGCGCGCAGCCGCTCGAAGGCAGGCTCGAAAATCTTGACGATCTCTACGCCGCCGGCTTCCGCATGATGGCGCCCACTCATTTCACAGATACCGCAATCGGCGGAGCAGCGGCCGGGCTAACCAAAGGAGGCTTGACCAACCTGGGCCGCGAGTGGGTCAAGCGCATGGAAGCCAAGCACATGCTGATTGATCTGGCGCATGCCTCGCCGGCCACGCTGCGCGACGTGACGGCCATGGCCACGCGGCCGGTGATCGTTTCCCATACCGGCGTCAAAGGTACCTGCGATAATCCGCGTAATCTTTCCGACGATGAGTTACGCGCCGTGGCCAAGACCGGCGGTGTGATCGGGATTGGCCTTTGGGATACCGCTACTTGCGGCACCAACGCCCACGCCGTCGCTCGCGCCATCCGTCACGCCGTTTCTGTCGTTGGCGCAGATCACGTGGCACTGGGTTCGGACTTCGATGGTGACGTCACCGAGCCCTTCGACGTGAGTGGTTGGGTCCTGGTTACCGATGCGCTCTTGCAGGCAGGGTTCTCCGAACAGGAGGTCAGGCAGATCATGGGCGATAACGTGGTAAGAGTGCTGTTGCAGGTGCTGCCGGAGTCGTGACGAAGTTTAGCCGCAGATTAACGCAGATGAACGCTGATTCGGACTCGCTCTCGGGATTGATCTGCGTTCATCTGCGTGAATCTGCGGCAAAGCTACTTCCCTTTCCACTCCGGCTTCCGCTTCTCCAACCACGCCTGAATTCCCTCTTTCGCGTCTTCGGTCTGCATCAGCTCTTCGATGTAGATCTTTTCCGCCCGGGCTAAGCCTTTATCGAGATGGACGGAGTCCCAGGCGTAGAAAGCTTTTTTGGCATGGACCAGGGCAGCGGGGCTGAGTTTGAAAAGATGGTCGAGAGTACCTTGGATCGCTTGCACGAGATCGCCGTCAGCGTGAGCCGAGTTGGCCAGGCCCCACTGGGCCGCCTCGGCGCCGCTGAAGATCCTCCCGGTGAAGATCAGATCGGCAGCGCGCTTCTCGCCTACAAGCCCCGCCAGCGCGGTGCACGCCACGGGCGGATAGCAGCCCAGAGTGATCTCAGGAAAGCCCCATTTGGCCTTCTCAGAGGTAAAGCACATGTCGCACACCATGGCCAGCTCGGCGCCGCCGCCCAGGCACGCGCCGCGCACTTCGGCAATCGTGATCTTGGGAGACTTGGCCAGCGCCAGGATCAAGCTGTGAAACTTCAGGAGCATCGTGGGGACGTTCTCCGGCGCGTGCACAGCCACGTCCACGCCTGCGGAAAATGCCCGCTCGCCGCCCGTAAGGACGACGGCGATGATTTCGCGGCGCTGTTCGATTTGCTTCAGCGCTGCGGCCAGTTCGTCCATCTGCTGGAAGTCGAAAACGTTGAGCGGCGGATGAGCAAAAATAACACGCGCCAGGGCGCCCTGTGCCTCAACAGTAATGCGCTTATTTACAGCCGAAGGTGAGTTCATAGCTCATCCGTTCTTCCGGTTGCCTCAACGTCCCTACTGCTCTCGCCCTGCGAGCCTCGAGCTCTGGTTACCTTTAGTGTATGTATCGAAAGAAAGAAAAGAAAACCCTTCCCAATGGAAGTGTTCGCGCTTTTCTGATCGGCTACTCTACTCCTGAAGACGGGGTTTTCTGGTAATATGCGGTCCTTCTATGAGGATCACAATCTTCAAGGCAGCGCCTCTGATTGCTGGCTTGCTTGGCATCTTGCTGCCCTCCTCCATTTCAGGTGCAGACAGGCTGGATGCGGCATTGCTGAGAGCGCCCGATATACCTGCCGAATGCAACCTGATCGAGGGAACGTTCCCCGTCGATATGCAAACCGCAATGCTCTATGAACGCTACGACATCTATAAGAAGATTCTGCCGCCGTTATCGGATAAGCGAGCGCAATCATTCCGTTGCGGAAAGAATAAAGGCACGATCTATTACTTTGCGTTTGCCGATACCGCCAGCCGCGAGCAAGCGGAAACTTTTATTCGCCACCTGCTTTGGGGAGCCGACCATCCAACCCCCGACCATCCGGAACAGATTGAGCATGGGGAAAACCTGTTGGTTGTGGTTTCTTTCACGAAAGCTCCGTCCAATCTATTGGAGGCACTGAGGGCCAAACTCTCCGGCGGCGCGAAGCCTGCACCTACCGCAGCACCTGGCTTGTAAACGTCTGCAGGTTAGGACCCCAAAATCTTTCGGTGTCACCGCGCCCAGTGGTGCGACTTGGCTTTTGATCTTCCGGATCACGGCGATCACGCGCGACCCCGTGCGATCACAGCGATCTGCTCTAGCTGGTCCAGAAGCCCTTGGTGTCGTACTCGCGGATGGCCTTCAGCTCTGCCGCTGACGGCTCTGGCGTAGCTTTGACACCGCTCGCCAGCTTCAGTTTCCATCCCGTATTCGCCAGAACGTCGTCCACCGTCACTCCGGGATGAACGCTCGCAAGGTACGCTTCACCATCTTCACCGAAGCGCAACACGCACTTGGTAGTGATGACGGCAGAAGGTCCCCCTCGCGGCAAACCCGCGCGCCTACGCCATCCCGCACCATCGCCGTTCCCGGGGCTGGTGATGTAGCTCACTCGTTGCGGCAAGCGATGCCTCGCGTGCTCCAGCAGCGCTACAAAGCGTTGTGCCAGCGAGGCGATATCGCATGCGCCGCCGGAGCCAGGCAGCCGGACCAGGCCCTGCTTGCCTTGCACTTGAGTGGAGTTGAGGTTGCCATGTTGGTCAACTTCAGCCGCCCCGAGGAAACCCAAATTCACTCGTCCCGATTGCAGCAGCGCCATCACGTCCATCATTCCCAGACATTGCGTCGCCCCCAGGATATTGGGTGGATCCGCCATGGTGTAGATCAGCTCCGGTGAAGGCGTGGAGCGAACGACGCCGTTTTCAAACAGCCCGACGGCGTTGGGAGCGTGCGTCTTCTTGGCGACAACGAAGGCAATCAGCGGCAACCGCATGCCGACGAAGACGACCTCTCCGTCCTTAATCTCGCGCGCGGCGGCGGCGACCATGAGTTCGTTGAGGGTGAAGGACATTTCTCTCCGAAGTCCCGATCCCGCAGAGCGGGAGAGGGATCCCTATAGCAACGATGCTATGCGCGTCCGCCAGAAATTCGAACAGTCGATGAACTCATTTCATAGACTAACCATTTCCGAAGTCTGGGCCCTTTACCGCCCCAAGCTCAGTCGGCTTCTGACTGTTTCGAACCCAGACAATCGCATAGCCATAGGGATCCCTCACGCTTCGCGTTCGGGATTTCAGAAAGAGCTATTGCACTGAATTGAGCGCGTTCTTCCTCACCTCGCCGATGGTCAGTAGAGGGTCCCTGGCATTGCGCGGCGCGATCCACTTCTTCTCGCTGCCGATGATGTCCAGCAAAAGCTTCTTATCCGCCGCCGTTGGCATCCAGGTCTCAAATTCCTGGTGGTACTCTTTTTCTTCCATCGGCTGGCCGGTTCTGGGATGGTAGAACTGGCCTTTCCAACGTCCGATGTTGCGGTTGAACTTGATGTGCGGACAAAAAAGCTCGTCGTTGCCGGGTTTCTGAGCGGCGCTGATGCGCCTGACCAGCGTGGCGCATTCGTCGCGGTAGAGATGCCGGTTGTAGTCGTTCAAGTCTTCCAAGTCCGGCGGGTTCGGATTCGCCGGCTCGTCATACCGCCCCTTCAGTCCCCAGGTGTAAGCCCACTGCGCCGACGACGAATGGTCGGTTCCGAACAGGTCGTACGAGCTCGAAATCCACTTGTTCAGATACTTCTGCATCAACCAGTGCGGGACTACACTAGCCTCGGCGATGCGCGCCAGGCCGGTGTTGCCGGTGCCCATGTGGAAGGCTTCTTCCTTGAGCATGTAGCTCATGGAGCGGCCCAACGGAGCAAAGGCCGAATACTTCAGCATCTGCAGCTGGAACTTGCCGTCACGATCGACAAAGTCGGTAAAGGCGAAGAAATCGAGCCAGTTGTCGCACTCTTCGTTGAAGGAGCCGAGGAGGCGTTTGTTCTCGTAGGCGCGACGGTCAAGCATCTTCCGGGCTTCGACCTTGCCGGTGTCGCCGAAGAATTCGATCAGCAGCGCGCACATCTGCCAGCCGTGGCGCATCTCTTCGATCATGACTCGGGTAAGCGACGAGCGGTCGTAATCGCTGGGCGCGCTCTCAAACAACCAGCGCTGCTGTTCGACACTGGCGAATTCGGTGTCACCTTGATAAACGATGAGGTTCATCAATGCGTCGCGCATGTTTTGCGTGGGGATCTGGCGCAGGTTCTCCCATTTGCGCCGTCCTTTGTAGTAGCCGAACTGGATCTCTTCCGTGTCGATAGCGCCGTAAAGCGTGTCAAAGTGGAAGCCTTTAATCTGGCTGTGGTCTACGCCTACTTCCTTGCGCCACTCGTTAAACAAGCCGATCCAGTCACTGAACGTTCCGATCTTGGGTACCTTTCCTGGCATGATAGCTCCCTAGCAATTAGCAAATAGCAATTGGCAATTAGCAAACGCGTCCAACCTTAAGTTTTTGGCCAATTGCTAACTGCTAACTGCCAATTGCTTTTCTCACAAATTCATCCACACCGTCTTCAATTCCGTGTAATGTTCAATCGCGTGCATTCCCAGTTCGCGGCCGAACCCTGACTGCTTGAAACCGCCAAAGGGCAATGCCGCGTCCATCAGGCCATACGTGTTGATCCACACCGTACCTGCTTTGAGCCGACGGGACAGCTGATGGGCTTTTTTGATGTCGTTGGTCCAAATGGCCGCCGCCAACCCGTAAACGTTCTTGTTGGCCAAGTCAGCGACTTGTTCAATTTCGTCAAATGTCAGCGTGGCCAGAACCGGGCCGAAGATTTCCTCCTGGGCGATCTTCATATCGTTCTTGACGCCACCGAAGATGGTGGGCTCGATGAAGTAGCCGCGGTCTCCGTTGACGGCGGCACGCTTGCCGCCGGCCAGCAGCGCGGCGCCTTCTTTCTTGCCGGCTTCTACGTAGCCGAGCACCGTCTCCATCTGCTTCTGGCTGACGATGGCTCCTAGACGCGTTTTGGGATCGAGAGGATCGCCCAGCTTGATCTTCTTGCTGGCTTCCACCAGCTTTCCCATGAACTCATCTTCCACTTTTTTTTCGACGAACAAACGCGATCCCGCACAGCAGACTTCTCCCTTGCCGTAAAAAATTCCGTTGAGCGCTCCTTTTACGGCGCTGTCGATCGCCGAGTCGGCGAATACGATGTTGGGCGACTTGCCGCCCAGCTCGAGCGTCACGCGCTTCAGCGTATCGGCCGAGCTGCGCATGATCTCTTTGCCGACCGACGTCGAACCGGTGAACGCCACTTTATCTACCCCCGGATGCTTCACCAGCGCGGCGCCGGTCTCCGGACCTCCGGTAATAATGTTGAGCACGCCGGGAGGCAGTCCCGCTTCCATCGCCATCTCGCCGAAACGAAGCGCGCTCAGAGGCGTTTGTTCCGCCGGTTTGAGAACAACTGTATTGCCGCAAGCTAGCCCCGGGCCGAGCTTCCAGCTGGCCAGCAACAGCGGAAAGTTCCAGGCAACAATGGCGCCGATGACTCCCACCGGCTCCCGCAACGTATACGTAAATGCGTTGTTGAAGGTATTCACGGTCTCGCCGTGAATCTTGCTTGCCCATCCGGCGTAGTAGCGGAACACGTCGGCCACCATGGGCATATCGACGTAACGCGACTCAAAGATGGGCTTACCGTTGTCGAGCGTTTCCAGTTCCGCCAGCTCCTCGATGTTCTTCTCAACCAGATCGCCCAACCGCCACAGGATCTTGCCGCGCTCGCTGGCCGACATCTTGCGCCATGCCCCTGCCGGATCGTCAAACGCCTTGCGCGCGGCCGCGACGGCCTGGTCGACGTCCTGCGCGCTGGCTTCGGCGACTTGCGTGAGAATTTCGCCGGTCGCTGGATTGATAGTGTCGAAGGCTTTAGCCGAACCTTCGGCCCACTGGCCGTTGATCAGCAGTTTCCCCGGGGAGACTTTTGCTTTTGTTGCGGTAAGCATGTACGAGCTCCTAGCTGCTTCTTTCTGAAATCCCGAATCCCCAGCGTCCTTTGCCGGGGTGAGGGATCCATACCTCCTCCGAAATGTTGCCCTTTAGGCCCATCCTAGCTATAGGGAGCCCTCTCCCGCTCTGCGGGATCGGGACTTCGGAGAAAGCTATTTTGCTTTGAAGGTTGCCGGCCTTTTCTCCACGTACGCGTTCAGACCTTCTTTCGCGTCTTCACTGGCGAACAGCCGCTGTTGCAGCTCGCGCTCCACGGCCAGAGCGGACTCCAAAGGAATCTCCCAGCCCGTCTGCACGGAACGCTTGATGTTGCCCACAGCCTTCGCGGCCTTGTTGGGCGGCGTGAACTGACGCGCGTACTCCATCACGTTCTCCATGAAGTTCTCGCGCTCATAGATGTCGTTGATAATGCCTAGGTCTTTGGCTTCTTCGAACGTGAAGGTGTTGCCGGTGACCATCAGTTCGATAGCTTTGCTCTTGCCCACGAGGCGGCTCAACCGCTGCGTTCCGCCGGTGCCGGGCAGTACGCCCAGATTGATTTCCGGCAACCCGATCTTGCCGGAGTCACGGCGGGCAATGCGGATGTCCGCCGCCATAGCGATTTCCAGGCCACCGCCCACGCAGTGGCCGTTGATGGCTGCAATCACAAGCTTGGGCGTGTGCTCCAGGCGCAAAAGCGTCTCATTGGCGTGGAGACAGAAGTAATACTTGAAAGTGGGATCGACGGAGGAGAGCATCTTGATATTGGCGCCGGCGGAGAAGAATTTATCGCCCGCGCCGGTCAACAGCAGGACATACACATCGTTATCCATGCGCGCCTTGAGGATGCACTCATCGATCTGCCGGTTCATTTCATAGGTGTAGGTGTTGGCCGGCGGATCGTTCAGTTCGATGACGGCGATGCCGTCTTGCACGCGGTAATTCACGAGTGTTTTGGTTTCAGGTGCGGTGGTTGTAGCCATGATTCTTCAAAGCTCCTTGTCTAAATAGCTTTCAGCCCGTCAGCACTGAATTACTCAGCCGCTTTATTTTCTCTTCGACGCCGGCGACCCGTTTCGCGCTCCTAGCTTTGCCCTTCGAGCCAACTTGGCCGACTGCGGGTGGGTGAGTCCTGCGTGCTGGGTGTTTCCGGCCTGCAGCAGGCCGTGCAGAAAAATGTCGCCCATCTGGCGAGCCATGGCTTCGGCGCCCGCGTCCACGCGGGGGTTGTGCCATGTATAAATCCAGTTGATCATCCCGAACAGGCTCAGCACTGCCAGCCGTCCGGAAAATTGTATGCCTTGGGCCTGCTGAAAATCTTCCAACAGATCAAGACAGATGCGGTAATACTCGCGTTTGATGGCCCGAATCTCGGTGCCATGCTCGTTTTTCAGAGTCTCATCTTCATGCACGAGCACCTTCATAGCCTCTTTGTTGTCGAGGGAATACGCCAAGTGGTTCTCGATAAAGATACGGACGCGCTCTTCCGCGTCGCTGGAACTCTGCAGGTGCTGGCGAAGATTCTCGATGATGGTGCGGAACGTGTGCTTCTGGATGAGGTACAGCAGCTCTTCTTTCGACTCGCAATAGTGGTAGAGGCCCGCCAGCGACATGCCGGTGGCGCGCGAAAGGTCGCGCATCGACGCGCCTTCATAGCCTTTGTCACAGAAAATGTGGGCTGCGTGGTTGAGAACCTCGGCCAGGCGGCGATCGTAACGATTGTCGTTGAGAGTGCGCGTCTTGCGCCCCGGGAGGGACGCGGCGGTCCGGGCTTCAACGCTGATCGGAGGCATACGAGCGAGAACTACCGAACGTTCGTTCGACTCTTATTATGAACGGTTTCAGTGCTCAGCGTCAATGAGAATTGTTCGACCAAGTTGAGGGCCGGTGCCGCTCCCCGTGTTGGTGGCTATGCTGGTCGAGATACTGCAGCACGTGGCCCTCACGTGGTTGCTGCGTGCGACTCCAGCGGGCGATCCATTTTTGCGGCAACCATGCCAGCGCGCAAACCAGGATGCCCGCAACGACACCACCCATGGGAAACACCGGCTGCCTCCGCCAGTTCAAATAGGGAAGGGCGCCGCCATGCCGTTGGTAGTACGCAATCCCCATCAAAATGATCAGGACGCCGCCCAGGGTGACTTGTAGCCGGGCCTTCAATTTCATATCCGCGGATCCTTACTTCTCCACTGCGTCAGTTGAACGCGCCATCCGAATGCGACTTCTTTGAAGCGATGATAATATCTCGTTCTGGACACTAGGCGCCTTTGCGAAACTGAATACTGAAATCCCACGCCTATTTCGGCGCCGGCGCCAATGCCTGCAGGCGGTCTTTGCGCAGCATCAGCACCATGCCGGCATTGCGATCAGCAACTTCGCTTACTTTGTACTCGGCTGAGGTTCCCAACACCTGAGCGACCTCCGAAGGCGTGAGCCCATATTTTTCCGCGAGCCAGGCGGCCATGTTTGAAGTCGCGCCGCGGAAGGCCTCATCCAGCGAGCCACCAAGTCCCATGGCTATAATGTGCGTCGCCGACTCAACTCGCGGTCCTGGCACCCGCTTCCCCGCGAGCACCTCCACAGTGAACTCAACGTCCATGGACGTTTCGAGGGCGTTGCCATTGAGCTCTCCATCACCCTGGGCCGCGTGGCCATCCCCGACGTAGAGCAAGGCGCCGGGAACGTTGACAGGAAGATAGACGGTAGAGCCTTCCACGATCTCATTGAAGTCCATGTTGCCACCCCAGCGGCCGGAGTCCCCGGTGGGCGGCGGCGCCTGTGCGATGCCGGGTGCGGTGGCCACGCAGCCGAGCATCGGACGCAGAGGAACGATGAATTGCTTCAGATGATCGCCTGGCTTTCCTGATGTTGCCACGCCGCGCTCGCGATCCAGATGCCAGCGCACGTCCTTGAAAAGATCTTTGACCTTGACGGCAAGATCGTTGTCCACGGCCCGACCGACGATGCCGTCATCACTGATGGCGTAGTCGCGGTTCAGGCGGATCCGCGTGAAGTGGACCACGAGCGTGTCCCCGGGCGAAGCAGTCTCTATGTAAAACGGGCCAGTCTCGGGATTCCCGCCGAGCACTCGGGTCACACCTTTTTCATCCGTGCCGCCGGCATCCACCGTAGTGGTATGCACGGAATCACCTGGCCAGAGCGTCAGCACCGGCTTGTTGAGCGGAGAAAACTGGCGATAGAAAGCTGTCGGCACGAACTCGTGATGTTGCGGCGGACCGGCACGACGCGCAGGCACGAGCGTGGCGGTGAACAGGTGAGTAACCGGATGCGACAGGTCGTCGCCGTTGACAAAGACCGCCGTGCCCGTCATGGTGTCGCCCTGAAACGTGGCTTTCACATCTTCACTGCCACCGCTCTCATCTTTGGCCAGGAAATGGAACGAGTTGCCGCTGACCGTGCCTTCGAGCTTGTCACCGCCCAACTCTCCGGTGAGCGTGTCGCCCTGCTGCTCCAGATCAAGCCTGAAGAAGAGCGTCGTGCCGTAAAAATCGGCGCTGACCACCCATCTTCCGGTCAGGGAGCTAGTTTGTTGGGCGAACGCCAGCGTTGGGACCAACAGCAATAGGAACAGCAGAGGCAGACGGCTGCGCATAAATGACCTCCGAAGTGAACACAATCTTAGACGAGAAAGGGCTGCAGCCGTTATTAGCGAATGACCAGTAATTCACGATTCCCTTACTTTTCCACTCCCAACTGCGTCAGCATGAACGCGTAATCGAACGCAACTTCCTTGAAGCGATCATAGCGTCCAGACGATCCGCCGTGTCCGGCCGCCATGTTGGTTTTGAGCAGCAGGACGTTGCCGTCGGTCTTGAGGCCGCGCAGTTTCGCGGTGTACTTCGCGGGCTCCCAGTACATTACCTGGCTGTCATTGAATGACGTCTTCACCAGCATGGCCGGGTACGCGGCCTTCTTCAGGTTGTCGTACGGCGAGTACTTGAGCATGTAGTCGTACGCGGCTTTCCCGTTGGGATTGCCCCATTCTTCGTATTCCGGAACCGTCAACGGCAGAGAGGCGTCAAGCATAGTGTTCATCACGTCCACGAAAGGAACGTGGGAAACCACGACCTTGAACAGATCCGGCCGCAGGTTGGTGACCGCGCCCATGAGCAGGCCGCCCGCGGAGGCACCCTCGATGACGATCTTGTCGCGCGCGCCGTACTTATTGGCGACCAGATACTCGGTGCAGGCGATGAAGTCAGTAAAGGTGTTCATCTTGTTCATCATGCGTCCTGCGTCATGCCAGGCCTTGCCCATCTCCCCGCCGCCGCGAATGTGCGCGGTGGCCATGACCATGCCGCGGTCCAGGAGCGACAGTCGGCTTGAGTTGAACGTATCGGAAAGCGTGGAACCATAAGACCCGTAGCCGTAGACGTAAAGCGGATTGGAGCCGTCAGCCTTCTTCAGATCTTTGCGATACTCAAGCGAGATCGGAATCCTGGCGCCGTCTTTGGCGGTGGCCCACACACGCTCTGACTTGTACTTCGATGGATCGTAGCCTCCGGGGACTTCTGTCTGTTTGAGCAACGTGGAAGTGTGCTTCTCGACGTCGTAATCAAACACCGAAGGGGGCGTGATCAGCGACTGGTAAGAGTAGCGAAACAGCTTGGTTTTGTATTCGCGATTGATCTGGGGAAACGCGGCATAGACCGGTTCAGGATAGCTGATGCGTTTCTTGTCTCCGTTCGTCAAACTCACCACGGTCAGCTCAGGCAAGCCGTTCTCGCGCTCCACCAGGACGTAAAAATCCTGGAACGGCTCAAAACCGGTCAGCATCACGTCGGGCCGCACGGGGACGATTTCTTTCCAGTTCTCTTTCCCCGGCTCGGTGATCGGGGCTGACACCAGACGGAAATTGCGGCCGGTATCGTTGATGCGGATGTAGAAACGGTCGCCCAGATCATCGGCGCGGTATTCCACATCCTGTTGCCGCGGCGTGATGATTTTCCACTCGCCCTGGGGAGTGTTCGCATCCAGGAACCGTACTTCCGAAGTCGTGTGGCTGTAGATCGCCAGGACCAGAAACCTGCCGCTGCGCGTCTTGCGCACGGTGATATCGAAGCGCTCGTCCGGTTCTTCGAAGATCAGGGCATCCTTGGCGGCATCTGTCCCTAGCTTGTGCCTGTAGAGACGGTACTGCCGCTTGGTTTTGTCATCCTCTACGGTGTAAAAGAGCGTTTGGTTGTCGTTGGCCCAAGCGACGGAGCCGACTCTTTCCGCCGTGTCAGGCAGGTCTTTGCCGGTCCGCAGGTCGCGCACGTGCAGCCGGTACTGCCGGAAACCCGTGTTGTCCGTGGTGTAGGCCAGCAGGTTGCCGTCGTCACTCGGGTCCTGCAAGCCCACTAACATGAACTTCTCTCCCTTGGCCAGCTCGTTCTGGTCAATGGTTACCTCTTCGGGAGCATCAAGACTTCCCTTCTTGCGAACGTAGATCTGATACTGTTTGCCTTTCTCCCAGCGCGAGTTGTAGAAATAGCCACCGTTCCGGAAGGGGACGTTGACGTCAGTCTCTTTGATGTGGCTGACCATCTCGTCGTAGAGCTTCTGCTGGAGCGTCGCTGTGGGCTTCATGATGCCGTCGGCGTAGGCGTTCTCCGCTTCCAGATATTGCGCGACGTCCGGGTTCTTTTTGTCGCGCAACCAGCCGTAGTCATCCGCCAGATTGCCGCCGTTGATGTGGTTCTCGGTGTGGACTTTCTTGGCCGCGGGCGGCGCGGGAGGCGCGTCCGGCGTCTTGCCGGCGGGTTTGTCGTCTGCCGTGAGAAAAGTGCTCATGAGGCCCAGGAGGACTGCAAGAAACAATTTTTTCATAAAACATCCTTTTGCGCGGGCACGCACGGACGGGATGGAATTATAGCAAGCCAGAATGAGAGAACGCTTAGACGTTTGGAGCGGGCTCCGCTGTTGAAGGTGCAGCTTTCTGTTCCAACTCGGCCCTCCATTTGGCAAACGGCTTGAGTGCAGCCTGCTGACGTTTAAGATCAAGGTTGCTTGAGATCGCCTTTTCGATTTCGCTCACTTTCTGCAAAGCTCCTAAGAAATCCTGTTGGGCTTCCAGGATGGCGCCTTCCACCATCAGACGGCGATGCGGAACTTTGAGATTTTGTGGAAGATCACCAAGCCATTGTCTCGCGAGATCAATGCGCTTCCGCCGATCAGCCTGGAATATCCCGGCATTAGCGATTGCTATCTCTCTTAGCGACGAAGGAGCGTACCCTAAGTACTGCAGGCAGACTTCAAGCAACCGTGCTGCTTCGTCGTCTTTCTTCTGAGTATAAGCAGCTGCATATGCGATCAAATGTGCCCAGAAAGTTTCTGAAGATTTGTCCCGCACCGCGGTGGCCGTAGCCAGGAGCTCGGGTGAAATGGACTCGGTTTCGACGCCTTCAAGCCGATCTTGCAATAGTTGAAGCAATGCCAGTCGCCGCTCATATTTGGCTCGGTTCCACAGCAATGTGAAAAGATTCATTCCATCCGAGGTGACTCCCCGATACTGGAAAGGTACGAGGTTCTCTATGCCTAGGAAGAGGGACACTGCTATAAACCACCCCACAATCAAGGATTTGTGAAAGGGCAACATCATCAGAATGAACGCAGAGATAAGGTTGGCCATTGGACCCGCGAGCGTCATGAAGGCAATTCCCTGAGGGTGATTTCTCATCTCGTTTGGGGCGAAAAAGGCCCCGCCTAGAGCCGCGTCTTCGCCGGGCCCTTGGCGAGATACCTTCAAATTGCGATCTATTTGCCAGCGCCCTACGCTCAAAGACCGAAAATGAAACCCTGCAGCTAATCCAGCCAGCAAGTGCCCGACCTCGTGAATGGCAATTGCGACTACTATTAGGAAGAGCGCTGCAGATATCGTAAGGACAACGCGTAGCCCGGCCCAATCATCCGTAAAAAGACGCGAGACACTCTCCTCAAGCCAATGAAAGAATGCCTGCTCCCACGGGGGCCGCAAAGCCATCGTCAGCACAACAGCAAGTACGAAACCAGACGATATCAACGATGCAAAGAAATTCGTGAACCGCGGTCCCACTGGTTTCGCGGGTTTTGGCAGTGGCGCCAGACGATCCAAGATCGGCGTGGGGGCGGTGGAAGTTTGAGCAGACGAAGTGCTCACGGCTCGGCGAGTCTATCATGGGCCATCGAGTGGCGGATCTCAAGAAAGCATTGTGTTTTGTTCCAATTCGGCTTTCCAGCGGCGCAGCCCATTCAATGAGATTTCCCGGAGGGCTTGATTCGGAAAAGCGAGAATCATCTTTTCAATTTCGTCCAACTTCCTCAACGCGCCAGTGATATCCCCTTTGGCTTCGAGAATCGCTGCGTCACATCGGGGACGCATCCAGGGGTATTCGCCTTTCTCAGGAATATCGGCAAGCCACTGTTCCGCCAGGTCAATACGCTTCTTTCGGCGCGCCTGAAAGACAGCCGCGTCAGCCATCAAACCCTGTCGTTGGGATGGCGAGGCCACGTTCGAATGCCGCAAACAGGTCTCAAGCGCCTGGGCGGCTTCATCATCTTTGCGCCCCCAAAATGCCGCGCCGTAAGCCAGCGCGTAGGCAACCACGGTGTCCGGTGAGTTATCTTCGATGGCAACGACCTTAGCCAGAAATCCCGGGGTGAGTTTCTCGTAGGCCACGCCGGTTCTCAGCTCCTCCACAAGCTTCAGTGTTGCCAGCCATCGTTCCCCGCGCGCCCGGTTTCGGAGCAGCATCAGGATTCTTCCGCCATCGGAAATCACGGCCCGGCTGCGAAACGGAACCAGATTCATCAGCCCCAGGAGCAGTGAAATAGTGAAAAACAGAGCGGAGAACATTCCGTTGAAATGTGGCCACAAGACCAACAGGAAAACTGTTACCAAGTTAGAAACAGGACCCGCCAGCAGCATGGTCACCGTGCGCAGGATAAGTCGGTCCTGTCCTACAGGAAGCAGACTGGCCCATCCGCCTGCCCCTGTGCCTTTCCCCCGGTAAAGGGAAACTCGGAAAGGACGATCAAACTGGAGCCGTCCAATCCGCAGAGAGTTGAAGCGCAAGCCGACCAAGACGCCTGCCACCGCATGTGCGACCTCATGAATTGCGACAGCCGTGAACATGGCTGCCAAAAGAGCGAAGAAGTAGAGCACGGGCGTGGCGCCGGTCCAATGCCGGAAATCCAATGGTCCCATCATGGCCGCGATCGCCCGCGCCCCGGATCGAGCAAACGGCGGATTCCAGACGAAGAGCGTGAATGCAGCCACGAAGACAAAGGCAAACCAAAGGACAAGAATTGTGACGGAGCCTTTGAGGGCTGACTCCATCTTCGGAAGCGGCGCCAAGCGGTCCAAGATGGGCGTAGGGCTGGTGGAAGTCTGTGTGGCGGTCGCGTTCACAGCCGAGGAAGTCTACCATGGATGAAATCGGTTGAGGCGGGACCTACTTGTTTGTCGTTGGCTCCTTGGCAGGAGCATTCTGAGCGCTTTGCGTGGCGTTGGCATCGCCGATCACGGGGCTGAGAATCAGCATCTTGGAGCGGCCTTCCCTGCCGCCGGGCATATACAGCATTTTGTGGCCGGGCTCATAGGCCAGGGTGTAGCCCTTCACGTCGGTAGGCAGCTCGTGATCCACCACGTTGCGGGTGAGATCGATGGCCAGGACAGAGCCGTCGCCAGTGGCGGCGTAGAGGAGCTTGCCGCCAGGATCGAGAACCAGGGCGTTGGTGCCTCCGGGAGCAGGAATGCGCAGAATCTCGGTACCCGTATCGGCATCCAGAACCACCACCGCGTAACGCACCGCCACGTAGAGCCGGCGGTGAGCGCTGTCCAGCGCCAGTCCAGTGGGCGCGGAAGCCACCAGCTTGAAATGGCCCGTGACTTCGTGCGAACCGTCGATCGCAGCCACCTCGGCCACGTCCTGCAGACTGACCAGCAACGCCTGCCGGGCGGAATCGTAGATCATGTCCTCCGGCAGCGCTTTCAGCTCGATCGTCGTCTCTTCCCCGCGCTCGGGATCGACAATGCTCACGCACCGATCCAGCTGGCTGGTGGCGTACAGCGTTTTTGTCTCGGGCACCCAAAGGAGTTTGACCGGACGATGCGCGACGCGGAGCATCTTCTCCACTTGCCAAGTCTTGCTGTTGATCACCGCGATATGACTGCTGCCGGCAAGCGCAACATAAAGCCGCTG
This sequence comes from Candidatus Angelobacter sp., assembly GCA_035263765.1. GTDB lineage: Bacteria > Acidobacteriota > Terriglobia > Terriglobales > Acidobacteriaceae > Angelobacter. The sequence goes on from DATFQZ010000087.1 coordinate 32,529, forward strand.
ACCTGGATCGTCCACCGCAAGGCCGCGGGGGTTGCTGATGTGTGAGATGCGCGCGATCACCCTTCTCTTGACCGGACTGAAAATCTCAATAGTGTTCGTAGCCGGGCGGGTGATGACCACTTGGCCATTGGCGACGGCGACTTGATCAAATCCGGGATCACCCGGCAGATCGATCATGGCAACTTGGCGCAACTTGGCGCCGAAGCCGGCCGCCGCGCAACCGAGAAGAAGAAGGAAGAGAACAATGACAAACCTGGGGCTTCGCATTTTCGACGGAACCTGCGCCAGAGAGGTTGGATGCCCTGAGAAGCTGTTCTGCTGCCCCGGAAGAGAGCAACTGGGAATTAGCAGTTGGCAATTAGCTCAGCCAAAGCCCGGCGACTTTCATGCCGTTTTCATCATGACGTAACCTTCGGATGCGGGTGCAATGCCGAACGTGGTAGTGAAAAGTTCTCCGAGCGCGAGGCGTGTCGGGCGCTTGTGAAGGTTGTTCGCCCATCTGCTTTAGCTGAGCGGAGTGCTAACGGCCAAGTGCTAGTGCCTATGGATGCCCATGGCCCTGCACCGCGAAGATCAGCTCAGGGTAGCTGGAAGCCACGGGCACCACGCCCTCCCGCGAGGAGTCGGCGAGCGAAGTCAGCGGCGCCAGGTGCGTTCCGGTCTTTGCATCGGCAAGTACGAACGTAAGGACGGCATCGCCGGAAAGGCGCGGCCAACTGGGATCAGCAGTAAAATCGGGCACTTCGATCGTGAATGTGCCGTCGGAGGCCAACGCAGCTTTACCCACGGAAAAGGGCGAGGTGGCGCCGTTGGCAATTCCGAAGAACGGCATGGCCCAGCGACACACGTAAAGCACCTCAACCTGCAAGTTAGGCGCTTCCTCGCGCACGTAATTCTGTACTGACAGATCCAGCATGTCGAGCTTGCCCCGCAGTTGCCGCGTGGCCAGTTTCTGGCACTGGAACTCACCCTGGCGATCGCTGTCTCTGAGGTCGTCAACCGTGAGCGTTAACAACTGACAGCCCGGTGCGTATGCAATCAATTTGAAGCCCTTGGCTGACTTGCCTTCGACTCCCGTCTTGATCACGAGTTTGTTGCCCTCAACCGGGACCACTTCGGACGATCCGCGTCCGCCGAATTCCCCGGTAAAGAAATATCGCACCTGAATGTCTTTAGCTGATGTAGGCGCTGCCACCGAGATAGTGAAGATTTCGTCGTTGGCACGGCTTTGCGACGTCAAGCCGGGAGCGAAGATACACAAGATGAGAGCGAGAATTAGCCCCGGGCGAAGGAATGGCATGCATACACCTCTGCTGGATTGCGATTGTGATTATCGCTCAAAGATGAAAGCAATGGGCGAATCTTTCCACACGGGTTCGCGCCTCGGAAGCACGAAGATGGAATCATCAGGCAAATACAAACCAATGGCTAAGAGCTAATGGCTAGCGGCAGGTTTTCTACGCCAAATTCAGCGCCCGCTTGAACGATCCCCGCTCTTTCTGAATCTTTTCCTGAAGCAGGGTGATGGCATAGATCAACTGCTCCGGACGCGGCGGGCAGCCGGGCACGTAGATGTCGACCGGAATGACCTGGTTCACTCCTTGGATGAGGGCGTAGTTATTGAACACTCCGCCGGAAGTGGCGCAGGCGCCCATGGAGATCACCCATTTGGGCTCGGGCATCTGCTCCCAGAGCTGGCGGATCACTGGCGCCATCTTCTGCGAGACGCGTCCGGCGATAATCATCAGATCG
>DATFQZ010000088.1:0-11046 GCA_035263765.1 Candidatus Angelobacter sp.
GGCGGTCCTAAAGAGGCCTTTGACCGGCTGGATCCGATCTTCAAAACGCTGGCTCCGGGCATCGGCGACATCCCCCGCACCAAGGGCCGTGAAAAGCTGGGCGGCACAGCCGAACTGGGCTATCTCTATTGCGGTCCTTCCGGCGCCGGTCACTTCGTGAAGATGGTGCACAATGGGATCGAGTACGGAATCATGCAGGCCTATGCGGAAGGCTTTGACATCTTTCGCAATGCGGCCTCGCCCCAGTTGCCGCCGGAGCATCGCTACGAACTGAACGTAGCCGACATTGCCGAGGTCTGGCGCCGTGGAAGCGTGGTGTCATCGTGGCTGCTCGATCTTACCGCAATCGCGCTAGCCGAAGATCCCGTGCTCAGCAAGTACACGGGCACGGTCCAGGATTCTGGGGAGGGCCGGTGGACCATCCAGGCGGCGCTGGAAGCGGCGGTGCCCGCCGAAGTGCTTTCCGCTGCCCTCTACACGCGTTTTCGCTCGCGCCAGGAGCACACGTTCGCGGAAAAACTGCTCAGCGCCATGCGCCAGCAGTTTGGCGGACATATTGAACTCACGCCGCCGAAATGACCTCCCTCGTTTCCGGAGACAACTGTTATGGCACATCTTGAACACGAACTGATCGCGCCGGAAGAGACGGCGAAGCCCGCGCCGCGCCAGGCCGGCCCTTGCGTCATGGTCATCTTCGGGGCCAGTGGCGATCTGACCAGCCGCAAGCTTATGCCGGCGCTGTACAACATGGCCAAGAGTAACCTGCTCTCGCGCGAGTTCGCCATCATCGGTGTGGCCCGCAACGATTACAAGACAGATGAGTTCCGGCAGATGATGGCGGAAAAACTTCAGAGTTTTGCCACCAGCAGCGTGGATGCCAACCTTCGGGAATGGCTGATCAAACGCCTGTACTACGTCGCCGGCGACTTCAACGACGATGCTCTGTATACACGGCTGGGAACCGCGCTGGCAGAGGCTGACAAGAACCACAATACCCATGGAAACTACTTCTTTTATCTGGCTACCAGTCCCGTGTACTTCGGGTCCATCGCTGAGCACTTGGGCACTTCCAAGTTGGGATGTGAACAGAGCGGGCAATGGCGCCGCATCGTGTTTGAAAAGCCCTTCGGCAGCGATCTGGAATCGGCGAAGGCGTTAAATCGCCAGCTGCGCAAAGACTTTGCCGAAAACCAGATTTACCGTATCGATCATTACCTGGGTAAGGAGACGGTGCAGAACATCCTGGTGTTCCGCTTCGGAAACGGCATCTTCGAACCCATATGGAACCGGCGCTACGTGGACCACGTCCAGATCACGGTGGCTGAGACTGTTGGAGTGGAACAGCGCGGCGGCTATTTCGACATGGCCGGCACGCTGCGCGACATGGTGCCCAACCATCTCTTCCAATTGCTCTCGCTCACCACGATGGAGCCGCCGATTTCTTTCAGTTCGGATTCCGTGCATGACGAGCAATCCAAGATCCTCCGCGCCATCCAGCCCCTGGGTCCCGAAGACGTCCTGCATTGCGCCGTGCGCGGCCAGTATGGCCCGGGCGAAATTCAGGGCGAGCGCGTCCCCGGTTATCGCGAAGAGCAGGGTGTCCCGCCGGACTCGAAGACAGAGACGTTTGTCGCCCTCAAGCTGATGATCGACAACTGGCGCTGGGCGGGCGTTCCGTTTTATCTACGGACCGGAAAACGGCTGGCGGCGCGACATACCGAGGTTGCCATCCAGGGCAAGCGCGCGCCTCTGATGTTGTTTCGCGACACACCGGTCAGCGACCTGAAGGCCAACCAGGTGGTCATCCACATAGCGCCAGACGAGGGCATCTCCTTGCGTTTCCACGCCAAAGTCCCCGGAGCGCAGATGAAAGTCGGATCCGTAGAGATGGACTTCAACTATGCCGACTATTTTGGGAGCGAGCCCAATACCGGATACGAAGTCCTGCTCTATGACGGGTTTATGGGTGACCAGACGCTGTTCCAGCGGGCCGATATGGTGGAAGCCGGCTGGGCTGCTGTCGATCCCATTCTCGACGTTTGGAGAGCGCTGCCGCCGAAACAATTTCCTAACTACCCGGCCGGTTCATGGGGACCGGCGGAGGCGGACGAGATCATCAACCGCGACGGTCGCCGCTGGAGAAGGATTTCTCAGTGATCCTGGCAGGTGATATTGGCGGAACCCACAGCAGGCTGTGCACCTTCAAAGAAGAGCGCGGTCACTTGCTGCCGCTTAACGAGAAAACCTTCCGCAGTTGCGACCACAAGAGTCTGCAAGAGATCGTGGATTTGTTCCTGCGCGGTGTGGGGCAACGTGTTGACTGCACTTGCCTGGCGATCGCGGGGCCGGTCCTCCACGGGCGCGCGCAGGCCACCAACCTTCCCTGGATCGCCGATGCAGCAGAAATTGCACGGCAGTTTGGGATTCGAAACGTGTGGCTCATCAATGATCTGGAAGCGCATGCGACCGGCATAGCTGATCTGGAGGCTGCCGATCTTGCCAACCTGGATGCCGCCGTACCGCGCAAGGGCAATGCAGCGCTGATCGCCGCGGGGACTGGACTGGGCGAAGCCGGCATGTTCTGGGACGGAACCCGCCACCGCGCGTTTGCCGCGGAAGGCGGACACGCCGATTGGGCTCCGCGCAACGAACTGGAGATTGCACTCCATCAATACTTGAGCAAGAAGTTCGGCCACGTAAGCTGTGAGCGGGTTGTTTCCGGTCCGGGATTAGAAAACGTGTACGACTTCTTGCGCGACAGCCAACTGGAGAAGGAGCCCGATTGGCTCCGCGACGAACTCGCGCAAGCTGCCGATCCTGCGGCCACCATCTCCCAACGCGGGCTCGAAGCTTCCGTGCCGATTTGCGAACGCGCATTGGACATCTTTGTCGCAGCCTACGGCGCTGAGGCCGGGAATCTGGCGTTGCGGATGCTGGCCACGGCCGGCGTTTTTGTGAGCGGCGGAATCGCCGGTAAAATCCTGCCCAAGCTGTGCACGCCGCTGTTTCGTGACGCCTTTGAGGACAAAGGACGGCTGAAGCCCCTGCTAGAAACCATCCCCGTCAAGGTCATCACCAATGCAAGAGTCGGGCTGATTGGCGCAGCCCGGTACGCTGTGAATCGCGTTGCGGAGGAGATGAGACCGAGAGCCGCTTCCTGAAAGTCTTTCTTCGTGCTGACGGTAGGATTCCATGCCTCAACCACCAAACTCCGTGAGACCTGAACTGGTGATTGTGAACGACGCGGCAGCGCTGGCCCGCGCCGCCGCCCAGGAGTTTTGCCGTTGCGCCGCCGACGCTCTCGCGGCGCGGGGCCGCTTCTCGGTGGCGCTGTCGGGCGGCAATACGCCGCGAGCCGTCAATTCCTTGCTAGCGAACGAGCCCAAGGATCTTCCCTGGAGCAAGATCTTCATCTTCTTTGGCGACGAGCGCCATGTTCCGCCGGACCATCCGGATAGCAATTACCGCATGGCCAATGAAACTTTGCTCTCGCGTGTTCCGGTGCCCGAAAGCAACGTCTTTCGAGTTCGCGCGGAGCTGGACGCCAACGCCGCCGCGGACGATTATGATCGCCGTCTCCGCGAGTTCTTCGGAATCCAGATCGGCGCCTGGCCGCGCTTCGACTTGATCCTGCTGGGAATGGGCGACGACGGCCATACTGCATCTCTCTTTCCAGGGAGCGCTGCGCTCCAAGAGCAATCGCGGCTGGCCGTCGCCAATTGGGTCGAGAAGTTTCAGAGTTACCGTATCACTCTCACCTTCCCGGTGTTGAACCATGGTGCGGAAGACCTGTTCCTGGTTTCAGGGGACAGCAAGTCCCAGGTCCTACGAGAGATCTTGGGCCCTGCGCCAAAGCAGGCCGCGTATCCGGCGCAGATGGTGCGCCCGCAAGACGGACGACTGCTCTGGATTGCCGACAAGGCCGCGGCACATCTGCTCTGATCGCTGATAGGCAGAAGACTCAGCCCCGGACCAACCCGCTTTCGTGATGGATGACGGGAGATGGACGAGGGGATTTGAGTTTGTTGAAAGGTCGCTCCTTAGCTGACGCCTCTCATAACGTTGGCGGCCAGATAACCTTTGGGGCCTTTGAGAAGCTCGAACTCCACGGTTTCGCCTTCGTTCAAAGTCCGGTAGCCGTTTTCCTGGATGGCGGAGAAGTGGACGAAGACGTCCTCTCCGGTAGAGCGCTGAATGAACCCATAACCTTTGGCGCCATTGAACCACTTAACTGTGCCCTTCTCTCTCACGTCAAAAACTCCTTTCGCCTCAGCTCAGAATAAAATTCTCTCCTGCTCGCTTGAGGAAGAGAGAAAAGGTTGTTGCTTTGCCAACCAGCTTTTCCGCAACGAAAACGGCCGCCAACGCTACGGGGACAACAGTACCGCGACCACTGCAGGCGAGTCCCTTCGTTAAGTTCCACTGAGATGTACAAAAACATCAACCTGGATTTGCTCCTCTCGAACATCCCTTTTTGGGAGCTAGGGATAGTATTCAGGAACTCTGCTATTTGTAAAGCACTTTCTTAAGAGAATTCCAATGTAGGGCAAATTGGTGAATACACGGTGGTTGCATGAACTGTTGACTTTCGCAGCACGCAACCGCAGCCCGCTTTCTGGTACGATGACCGAAGTTCCACATGCCAGTCGACACCGTTTCTCCTCCCGCCGAACCCACCCGCAAAGGGCTACGGGGTTTCTTGACTTCTTTCATGAACGCCTGGCAGCAGATGCTGCGGCGTCGCGGCGTCTCCACCCTGCACTACCTGACCAAGCCGGAAGCCCACACCTTTGCTTTTTCCGTGGCCGCCAACGCCATTCTTTCCTTCTTCCCGTTCATGGTCCTGATGTTGTGGCTCATCCGGCATGTGTTTCACTCCCAGAACATGGAGGACGTAGTGGTGCTGCTTCTGCGCGACCACCTGCCTGCCGGGCAGGATTTCGTGATCCGGAACATCAGCTCCCTGGTGGCAAGCCGCCAGGGCGTAAAGCTGGCCTCGGTGCTGATTCTGTTGATCACCTCGACAGGAGTCTTCCTGCCCCTCGAGGTCGCGTTGAACCACATCTGGGGTTTCACCAAGAGCCGTTCCTACCTGGGGAACCAGCTGGTCTCTCTCGCCCTGGCGTTTGCCTGCGGCATGCTCGCCATGGCCTCCGTGGGGGCCGCAACCGGAAACCTCTCCATCATCCAGTTGATGCTGCTGGGGCACCACGACAACCTCGTGTTCAAAGCCGCCACCTGGGTGGCGCTGAAAATCTTCGCCACCGCGGCCAGTATCGCGATTTTCTTTCTCATCTACTGGATTCTTCCCCACGGCAAGGTGCGCCCCCGGAGCGTGCTCCCCGCAGCCGTAGCCATGGGCATACTCTGGGAAGTCTCCAAGTACATCTACATCAAAGCACTGCCCTGGCTGGATTTCAGGGAGGTCTACGGGCCTTTTGCCATTTCGGTGACCTTGATGTTCTGGGCCTTCCTTTCGGGACTGATGTTGCTGGCCGGCGCGCATCTGGCTTCTGAGTTCGCTCCGCAGGCGCCGTCCTCGTCGTTATAATCAGTACGTCTTGGCTTTCTGGAGCGCCATCTCGGAGAGACTTGCTTCCCTGGGCCTTGTCCCGCGCACGCGGGTGGCGCGTCTTACCGCGTATCTGGCCGGCATAGAGCTTGTGCTGCTGGCGCTGAAATGGATCTTCAGACTCGCCGGAGCCACCCGAATCGTTCGTCCGCTCGATCGCTGGACTACCGTCCTGGGTTACGTTCTTTTTTTCCTGCTGCTATTTCTCGCGCTGCGCTGGTTCCGCAATCACGTGATGTGGAGCGTGCGGAACCGGCTCATCGTCACGTATCTGTTCATTGGCATAGTGCCAATGGCCCTCGTGGCCTACATGGCCATGACCTCCTTCCAATTCTTGGCTGGACAGCTCTCGTCGTACGTCACGCTGTCGGGAATCGACGTGGAGATGCAACGTTTGCAGTCTGCGAATTCTTCTACAGCGGCGCTGGTGGCTAAACGCCCCGCGGCTCTGCGGACGGGCCCTTTGGAAACCGATGAATCCCTCTTTCCAGGGCGCACAGTGCAGATTTCGGCCCAATCCGTACAACCCAAGTGGCTGCAGGATAATTTCGATGGTCTGGTTCTCGATGAGGGAAAGGTTTATCTGCGCGCTGTCAAGTTTGTGGACTCCAGTCCTCAGCCGCTTGCCGTAGTTTCCAGCGTGCCGCTCGACCAAAGGCTCCTCGCCAGGATTGCCGCTGACATTGGCCCCCTCACCCTCTATGTTCTCCCGGAAAAGGCGCCAGATGCTCGAGGCGGCAGGAACATCACCATACAAGTTGAGGACGGCAAGGTTACAGTTGACGGCCAAACACCCATCATTGTCTCTGCCGGCGCCCTGCCTCCGGCGCGCCTTAGTTGGGACCCTACGTTCACGTTCTACACACCGATGGCCCCCGCCGACTGGAAGACTGGAGAAAAGAACCGTTCCGTCTTGCTGACCGGCACGATGCGGACGTCTGGGCTTTCCTCCCACCTGTCAAGCGCCACCAGCGGGTTTGCGGACGCGTTGCTTATCCGCTTGGCTGTTCTGGCTGTCACCTTTGCAATCTTCATGCTGCTTGCATGGCTGATCGGCATCCGTCTCACCCGCACCCTCACCTACTCGGTCGCAAACCTCTACCAAGGCACGGAGCACATCAATCGCGGCGACTTTACCCATCGCATACAGGTCCACGAGAACGACCAACTGGCGGCGCTGCAGCGCTCTTTCAACTCCATGACGGATTCTTTGCAGAAGCTGATCGCCGAGCAGAAGGAAAAAGAGCGTCTGCAGAGCGAGCTGGAGATCGCCCACGAAGTACAGGCGCAACTTTTTCCGCGAGAGCTATGCGGGACGAGGACGCTCGAGATGCACGGCGTTTGCCGGCCGGCGCGCATCGTCAGCGGCGATTATTATGACTTTCTGGCTTACGCGCCGGAGCAAGTGGGCATCGCGGTAGGCGACATCAGCGGAAAAGGCATCTCAGCCGCGCTGCTCATGGCCACCATCCACTCCGCCGTACGCGCTTACGAGCAGGAGTTGATGGCGCCGGTGAGCGCCTCGTCGGCCGCGGCTTATGCCACCGACATGCGCATCGCCACCATCGCCCCACGCGTGGCCCGGCCTTCGCCGTCGCAGATGCTGTGGCTTCTCAACCGTCATCTCTACCAGACGACACAGCCGGAAAAGTACGCCACGCTGTTCCTCGGCTTCTATGACGATGACGGCTGCTGCCTGACGTACTCCAACGCCGGTCATCTGCCGCCCATCATTCTGAGCGAAGACGGTTCTACCCGCCGCCTGGACGTTGGAGGCACTGTGGTGGGCCTGTTCGACGACCGCGGCTACGAAGAGCAGACCGTGGAACTCTATCCCGGCGACATTTTCATCGCCTTCAGTGACGGAATGACGGAGCCGGAGAACGAATTCGGCGAATTCGGCGAAGAGCGCCTGATCGAGACCATCGCCGCGCATCGTGATCTTCCCCTGGAACGCATCTGTGAGATGGCCGTCTCCGCCGTCCAGGATTGGATCGGCTCGACGGAACAACCAGACGACGTCACCCTGGTTCTCGCCCGGCGAACGAAGTAGGACCAGCCTTTAGCCTTTAGCCTTGTGGATCCTTCGATCTGCGTTCATCTGCGCCGATCTGCGGCAGGGATTCCGGACTTCACGCTGTCATTTCAGCCCCAACAGGCGCGCCGCATTCCCAGCAAGGATCTTTGCGCGGTCGGCATCGGGGATGCGCGTACATTTCAAGCTCTCCAGCATCTTCTCAATACTGCCGATCTGGTGAGGGTAGTCGCTGCCCGCCAGGATGTGCTCGGGGCCGGCAAACGACACCGCCAGTTCCAAGGCGCGAGGATCGAAGTTCACGGTATCGAAGTAAAACTCCTTCAAGTAGGAAGATGGCGGACGGCGAATGTTCTTGCGGCACTCCGCAAACGCTTCGTAACCGCGGTCCAGGCGCTCCGCCAGATACGGTATGGCGCCGCCCAGATGACCCAGCACCCAGCGGATGCGCGGGAAGCGCTCCGCCACGCCGCTGAAGACCAGGCCCGCGGCAGCGAGCGTGGTATCCATAAGGAAGCCGACCAGCGGCATAAGCCAGTAATCGAGCATTGCCTCCACGCCCACTGGGTTGGTTGGATGGATATGCAGCACCGCGCCCAACTCGTCGGCAGCCTCGTAGAGCTTCCAGAAACGCGGGTCGCTGAGCGCCACACCATTGATGTTGGAGAAGACCATGGCGCCACGGAAGTGGAGTTGTTCCATGGCCCGGCGCAATTCGGCGACAGACGCCGCGGGATCGTTGAGCGGCAGCGTAGCCAGTGCGACAAATCTTCCCTTCTTGTCGGCGACCACGCGAGCAAAAGCATCGTTCACCAGCCGGGCCAATCGCACCGCGCTATTGGGATCCTCGACGTGCGTGCCCGGCGTGGTCAGGGTGATGACCTGGGTATCAATTCCCTGCTGGCGCAGCACCTGCTCGCGGTAATCGATGTCGCGATGGCCACGCACGGCGACGTTGTAATCGCCGGGATAGTGCAACGACGGGTTGCCCTCAGCGTCATGCGTAATGCGGACGGCGCTCGGCCCTTGTTCTAACGCTTGGATGTATTGGGGTGGGTAGTAGTGATTATGGAAGTCGATAACTGGCATCAGCGGCGGCTTTCCTGGAATGTTGATGCGACCAGACAAAGTACACGGGAAGGCCCAGCAGAATCAAGCCTAAACCGATCGCGCTGTCGCGTGGGCTGGCGCGAAGCTGGTTGATAACGATGCCGCCCGCCGCCGCAATGAAAAGCAGCGGCACGACCGGGTAGCCGGGTGTCTGAAACCCGGGACGATAACCTTCTCGGCGGCGTAGCACAAACAGCCCTACGGCCAGCAGCGAGAAGAATATCCATTCCGTATACACGACGCGGGTAAAGAGCTGGCGATAGCTATTGGTGGCCACTAAGACACAAGACCACACGGCCTGTGCAGCGATAGCCAGATGTGGTGTCTGGCGCTTGGGATCGACGGCCCCGAGCCAGCGGAACGCCAGTCTGTCTTCGGCCATGGCGTAATACACACGCGGCCCCGCCAGGATGATTCCGTTGAGAGCGCCCACCGCGGACATGATGACTAACGCGGCAATCAGCCCGGCGGCACGTGTGCCCAGGATGCGCTCCACTGCGTCCGCGGCGATCCGCCTAGAGCCGGCCACTTCTGCTAGCGGCAACACATAGACATACGCAGCGTTCATGAGCATGTAAACCGCTGTGACCACCAGGGTCCCCGCAAGGAGCGCGCGAGGGATGGTGCGTTCGGGATCGAGGGTCTCTCCCGCCGCGTAAGAAACCATGTGCCATCCACCAAACGCAAACAACCCGCCGGCAATCGCCAGCCCGTAGGCGCTGAGCGGGATGGCAGCCGAACCCACCGTCGCCGGCAAAGCGCGGTGCGCGGCGCCGCCGAAACCGAATAGCAGCGCCAGCATTACGGCGATCGCGCCCAGCTTGGCTATGGTCAGTATCAGCTGCACCGTGCTTCCCGGTTTGATGCCCAGATAGTTGATGAACGAAAGTAAGAGGATCGCAACAATGGCCACCACGCGGATGCCGTTCTCGCCGAGCGGGACAAAATAGCCGGCGTAGCGGGCCATCATGACCGCGATGGCGGCGATGATCCCCGAATGCATCACCCAGAACATGGCCCATCCCCAGAGGAAGCCGACCGCCGGAGAAAAAATCTTCTTGAGAAACACGTACACACCGCCGGTCGCAGGAAACGCCGACGACAACTCCGCGCACACGAGTGCTCCGCACAACGTAAGCGCACCCGCCGCCAGCCATACCAGCATCAGCCCACGCGTGTTGGGAACCAGCCGGGTAATTTCTGACGGTTGAATGAAGATAGACGCGCCCAGAATGATGCCAACAACCATGGAGGTCGCGTGGGCAAGGCGCATGGAGCGGCGCAGTGTAGGCGGCATGAGGCTTAAACTCGCGCGATTCTACCATGCTCACCGAGACGCGGCCTTCCCCCAAACCGATGCGACGAATTGAAGGCGAACGGATCCGCACCCACGATCCTCTTGTCATGCTAGGATGTTCGTCTGGAGTGAACCCGCTCCCGGAGTAGCGGCAACGCGTGAACATTCTGCTGCTTTCCATGCCCGACTCATTCGAGCACATGCCCGTAGTGGCGGTGCGCATGCCCAACGGCGGGCTTACCTCTCTGGCCGGCAATGTCGATCCGCATCATCGCGTCGCCGTCGCCGATCTGGTTCTGGCGCAAGAACATGCGCGCGCAACCATTGAAAAGTTGGTAGCGGAATGGCAGCCCCACGTACTGGGACTCTCCGTGATGACCTTCCAGCGCAAGACGGCGTTCAAGATCATCCAGTTGGTGCGGGCTCTCAGACCGGAAATCAAAGTCGTCGTCGGCGGGTATGATCCCAGCCTGGCTCCTGAGCCGTATATGACCCGGGAGGCGGGAGTAGATTTTATTGTTTGCGGCGAGGGCGAGATAACGTTTCGCGAATTGGTGCGCGCCTTGGAGCACGGGCAGTCCATGTCCGGTGTTTGCGGCCTGCTCTACCACGAAGATCACGAATGGCGGCATAACTCGCCGCGGCCGGTGCACAGCCTGGAAGACGGAGAAATTCAACTGCCGAAGCGGAGCGCGCGTGTCCTTCGCGGCTACACCATGCTGGGCAAACAAGTGGACGTGATCGAAACCTCGCGGGGCTGCACTTTCGACTGTAGTTTCTGCTCCATCATCGCCATGCGCGGCCGGAATTTCCATACTTATTCGTTTGACCGTGTGCTGGCCGACATCCGCGACGCCCGCGATCATGGCGCCAGGACGATCTTCCTGGTGGACGACAACATCACGCTCAACGTCCACCGCTTTGAAGCTCTGTGCCGGGCCATCGTCGATGCCGGCCTGAACCGCCTTGAGTACTTCATCCAAGGCATGACGTCAGCGATTGCTAATCACGGGGAAACTCTGGCTCCGCTGA
>DATFQZ010000089.1:0-2304 GCA_035263765.1 Candidatus Angelobacter sp.
CAACGAGGCGCCCGCCTCCAGCGCGGTGAGACCGAGTCCTTCCCGGCTCTGTGCATAGAGGTTGAAGTAGAGCAGCAGGCTCATGATGCTGAACATCGACAGCGAGCCGATGGCCACGCCCATCACGAACCCGCGCCGCGCGAAGAAGCTCAGGTCGACCAACGGCGCCTTGGCACGCGCCTCCACGGACAGCAGCAGGACGAACGCGGCCGCCGCCAGCCCGAACAGGCCGATAACGGGGAGCGGTGACGCCCCCGCGTGCGGCACTGCATGCAGCCCGAAGACCAGCGCCACCATGAACGTGGCCAGCAAAATGAAGCCGATCCAGTCCGCGCGCCGGCCTTGCGCACCGACGGCACGCGCTGTCGCCAAGCCTACGGAGGCCATACCGGCAATAGCAACTAACATGAGCAGCGCATTGAACCAGAAGATCACGCGCCAGCCTGTGATGTGGGTGAGCGCGCCGCCAAGCAGCGGCCCGATGCTGAAGCCGAACATCAGGAACCCGGTCCAAGCGCCGATCGCTGCCGCCCTGCGCTCCGGTGCCGCGCTGCTGTCGACCGCGGCAAGAGTGCACGGCACCGCGATCGCCGCCGCGAAGCCCTGCAAGGTCCGTCCGGCCAGCAGCGTACCTTGTGTGTCGGCAATGGCAATGACGCAGGACGCGACGCCGAACAGCGCTAATCCGACCAACGATGCCAGCCGCGCGCCAAACCGGTCCGCCGCCTGCCCGCCGAGCACGATGCAGGCCGCAGAGGTGACCAGATACGCATTGACCGCCCATTGCACGCCGGCTGAGCTAAGGGAAAGCTCGGTCTGCATGGTCGGCAACGCGGCCATGATCGCCGTGCTGTTGGCGCCGACCGCCAGCGTCGCCAGACATGACGACCAAAGGACCGACGCGAACCCTGATCGCTGGTTGGGGCTTAGGGCCACGTCAAATGCCGTTTGAAGATCTCACCCCTCACAGTCCCATCGCAAGTTTCAAGATAGAACAATGACCCTCCCGACGTCCCAGTAGCGATCGGCGAAGATGAGCTCGCGTCGCTTCCAATTCAGACAATGGCATCCGGTCTCTCAAATAGCCAGGACCACATTGCAGGAAGAACAGCCAGCGGGAGAATGAGTGCAGTCAGATCATTTTACAGGGTCTTGGTCAGTTTACGGGGTCTTTTCGATTTTAAACTGTCTTGTGCCAATTGCTCCGCCTGCTTTCGTAACGTCCCGTCTTTCGCCAGTCGTTCCGAAAAGCGAGAAACCAAAGAACTCACTGTCGACAAGTCCCGACCCAGACACTTCGCCACGTCTTTGAGTCTATAACCCAGCCGTCGGATCAGCACGTATCCCACCAACGCTCGCGCTCGCGAGACCTCCCATCCACGATCCGCTCCGCCAAGCACTTCCGGCTCCACTCCCACCCCACATGCGGCGCTACCAAACACCACCGTCAGTTGTTTTTTGGTCCTCCGGATCTCTTCCTCCTTGGCCTTGCGCTTGAGCGCTTCTCCAAACCCCTTTGGCTCCCAGAAACCGCTGGTCCTCAACTTGGTAATACTCCTCCCGGTAAACCTTCTCGCACAAATCTTCGATACCCTCTTGGCCCCCCCAACATCTCCAGTACCCGCCGTGGGTCAACCACTTTGCTTACCCGGCCTTGTGCGTATTCCCCATGGCCGCTGTAGCCGTAATCTTCCATCTTACCCACCAGCTTGGCTCTCACCGGGTTTTGATGAATGTAGCGGATCAGGCTCAATAAATATTCATCCTTCTCGCACACAATGGCTTTGTAGCGCCCCTGAAACAGATGGCCCACTTTGCCATGCTTACGATTAAAGTATTGGGTATAAGATTGTTGCAATCCTGGCATGAACCTGGACAACGGTTCAGAACCTGTCTCCACCAAATGAACATGATTGGGCATCAGGCAATAAGCGTACACGGTCACGCCCCAACGCTTTCGATACCGGCTCAGCCTTTCTAAATAAGCTTGATAGTCGCTGTCTCTGAGAAACGTTTTCTGTCTTTGGTTTCCGCGCACGATCACATGATACAGAATTCCCGTAGCTAACAACCATGGACGCCTCGCCATTCACCTCCTCTAACGCATGATTTCATCGCTGGCAATATTCGCAAGAATTAAAAGTCTGATCATCCCAATCACCACTTTGCTGGGCCGATGGCCCGTATTGATGAACAGTTATTCCCAACTTAAAAGTTTCCAGAGAGAAACTGCCTCGACAAGGCCATACGCTGAAGCCGTTGCAATCAATCCTTGCTTTGTAAGCGATGGCACCCGGTGCCTGA
>DATFQZ010000090.1:0-4925 GCA_035263765.1 Candidatus Angelobacter sp.
GTGCTGGTGGCGCGGGAAATGCCTTTGCTTGTGTTCCTGAGAGTAACTTTGACTTGAGGAACCAACGCGCCGCTTGAGTCGCGCACGACGCCTGACAGGGTGGCATTGGTGGTTTGCGCTGCGGCGCTTGTCCAAATCAAACAAAGCGCAAGGATGGAGATGAGAGCAACAATCTGTGCCGATCGTCTGGCCTTCATAGCGGGCTCCTTCTTTGCTTTCCGACAGGAAAGAACTCAAATGTCGTCACTTGTATCAACCAACAAGTAATAAGGACGTGCCGCAAAGAATGCGCCCGATACCCCGGCGATCAACCGAAGCAATTTTCAATAGATGAAACGAAATGTCAAGATAAATTAGGCGCCAAAGCCCCGAAAGGCCTTACGCACAGGCCACGCCGGTAAGCCCGATATGAAACCCTATTTGATATCAAAGCACTTCTGCTTGGGGATTGAACCTCGGCTTGCCCCCCAGGCCCGGAAAAACTCGGCCTGAGCGCATTACTGAGATGACGATTGACGCGCCGCCTGCCGTGACTCCAACGCCGACACCAGCTTTTCCAGACGTTGGAAGTCAGAATCCTGCTTGGCCCAAGGTAGAAGCACATCAGGAGTCACCCCTCTTACTTCGTCGGATCCGTCGGCGCGCAAGCGAACGCAATCCGGCATCTTAAGCCCCGCTGTGGAGTTTTTGAGCGTGGCAGGAATGCCTCCATTCGTGTACCCGCACCCGGCTCCTCCGGTGACTTCGCCGAAAATGGCAGCGGCATGATTATCTTGTAACAGCGCCGCGAAATACTCAGCGGCCGACCAGGTATCACGATCCACCACCACGTAGAGAGGCAGCCGGCTCGAATTCTCGCGGTATGCAAAGCGACTGGGTTGAAACAGCACCGTCCCGGATTGAAGTGACGCGAGGCTCCCAGGCTTCGCGTAAGGGACTATTCCTGAAGCAAAGAGAAGGTCTTTGACAAGCAGGGAGCAGCTGACCTTTCCGGTATCCCACACCGCACTCGTGTCGCAGTGCCCCTGGCTCTCGTCGATTGCTTTTTCGAGGGTGTGGGCCGCCACTTCCAAAGGAACCGGTGAATCGGCATGCTTGCTGATGTCGGCTTGTATTTCTCGCAGGCGGTCTTGAAGCTGCCTGGTCCAGTGGTCATGCTTGATGAACGCCATCTTTGAGTCGCGCAGGGGAAGCGAGCTCAGGGCTCGGGCCGCCGCTTCGACCCAGTCCGAACCGCCTCCATTATGCGTAATGTCGACTAACAGGGTAGTCGCCCCAGCTGCTCCAAGTGTCTCTACCCGTCGCACGAGAGCGGAAGTCAGCAGGTTTGCCGTGGCAAGCTGGACCCGGTCGTCGCATTTTTCGTCGCAGTTTGCGTTTTCCGCCAAACGCAAGTCGCGTCTCGCCTGTTCGCAGAGCTCGGGATGGGAGTGTTCGCTGAAGTCACCGATCCGTATGATGCCGATGACAGTGCCGTTTCGTAAGCGAAGAAGACCCCCAGGGAAAAGTTTTGCTTCAGGAGTATTCAGCGAAAAGAAGTTGGGCAGGTCAGAGAAATTCAATCCGGGATGAACGCGGGCTTTATATCCCAAACGATTACATAGGCTCTGCGACGCGGCGGCCGCCGGCGTCGGTTCTGCCTTGCTCTTCGGCCATTCGATCGCCAGATGGCCGTCTCCGAAGCTTGCAATAAACCTTTCGATAATCCGGCGGGCTTCGGTCTCGTCCCTTGCTGCACGAAGTTTGGCTTCAGTGTCCAGTCGCAAGAGGTGTAAGTCCATTTTTCGATCTGCGACCGCCCAGTCCAAATTTGCATAGTGCGACGACATCTCCGACAGGATTTGATGGAAATCCTCAAGCCACGGCTTAGGATCGAAAGTCACCGGTCTTCGGTCGGTTCTATTTTGAGGGGAGGCCGCGCAGATTAGCGCCGCCAGAAGAACGCCAAGTACTCGTCGCCACATCACGCCCCCAGTGGATTCGTTGCGGCTCATTCTACTGCGGCCGTGCCGGGAATGGCGAGACGGCTGTCGCCGTAACTGCTTGCGTCCTGGGCGCGCCGGCTATGCTTTTAGCACTGGCCCCCAGCGCGCCGGGCGTGATACAAGTGGAGCCCTGCTCTCGCGCGCGATCACGAGGGTCGGTCACAATGGCGGCAAAGTACCGGGCAGACCAAGTCGGAAGCTTTCTTCGCCCTGCGGAGTTGCTGCAAGCGCACCGCACGGCAGCGACGGACGGCAGCCGGTTGCGTGCGCTTGAGGATTCGCACATCGAGCGCGTCCTCGACAAGCAAAAGGCATTAGGTTTTGAGATCTTCACGGACGGCGAGCTGCGCCGCCGGAATTTCATGAGCGACTTCACGGACGCTGTCGAAGGCTTTGATATGGGCGACGAGACGGCACGCGCGTGGAACACCGGCGAGAAAGCAGATTCCGGCGTCAGCAAGGTGACCGGCATTGTGGCCTCCAAGCTCCGCCAGGTCCGGCCGTTGACCGGCCACGAACTGGGATTCTTGAAGAAGCACTCGCCTGGCGCCATCAAGATGACGCTGCCCAGCGCGACCCAGTTCCCTGCCATTTCCTTCAAGCGCGGCATTACCGACAAAGCGTACAAAGACCACTTAGCGCTGCTTTGGGACATTGTCGATATCATGAAAGCCGATCTGGCCAAGCTTGCCGGCGACGGAGTGAGCTATATCCAGATTGATGCGCCGCGCTACAGCTATTTCATGGACGCGAAGTGGCGGGAGTGGACGCACGCGGAGATGAACATTGATCCTGATGCCTTGCTTGAGGAATCGATCCGGGCGGACAACGCGTGCCTCCAAGCGGCCCGCCGCCCGGGCCTGACGCTGGCCATGCATCTTTGCCGCGGCAACAATCGCAGCCACTGGTATGCCGAAGGCGGATATGACTCGATCGCCGAAAAACTTTTTGGCAGTATGGCCGTAGACCGGTTCCTGCTGGAGTACGATGATGAGCGCTCAGGGACTTTTGAGCCGCTGCGCCTGGTCCCCCGAGACAAAACCGTGGTGCTGGGGCTGATCAGCAGTAAGAAACCACAGCTTGAAAGCTCTGATGTCCTCACCCGGCGCATCGACGAAGCGTCGCGTTACTTCCCGCTGGAGAATCTTGCTATCAGCCCGCAGTGCGGCTTCGCTTCCACCATGGAAGGAAATCTGCTCAGCGAAGACGAACAGTGGGCCAAATTGCGGCTGGTCGTGGAGACCGCGAAACGCGTATGGGGTTGAGAACTTGGAAAAGCCGCGCAGAGCCAACTGATGAAGAAAGTGATTCACTACCGGCGGCACGATCCGTCAGGCCAGCCACCTTCGTTGTACGAGCCGTACCTTGCCACCGTGCGGCGCGCGCCTCGCCAGCCGCTGGTTTTCCTGCCGCACACTCTCTCTGAAATCACCGGCCCGGTGTATGGCCACCGCGATATCGCGGAGGACGACAACGACCTCACCCGACAGCATGCGGGCGAGCCGCTGGGAGAGCGGATCATCGTCACCGGCCGGGTGCTCGACGACAACGGCCGTCCGGTTCCGAGGACTCTCGTAGAACTCTGGCAAGCGAATGCTGCCGGCCGGTACCGGCATGATCGCGACAATCACCCGGCCCCCCTCGACCCCAACTTCACTGGCGCCGGCCGAACCGCAACCGACGAGAACGGGTTCTATCGCTTTGTAACTGTCAAACCTGGAGCTTATCCCTGGAAAAACCATGACAACGCGTGGCGGCCTGCTCACATTCACTTCTCGATCTTTGGTCCTGCCTTCGCGACGCGCTTGGTCACGCAGATGTATTTTCCCGGCGACCCGCTCTTTCCCTTCGATCCAATCTTTCAGTCCATCCCGGACGAGAGAGCCCGGCAGCGATTGATCGCCAGCTTCGATCTAGCCACGACCAAGCCTGAGTGGGCGCTCGGTTATCAGTTCAACATCATTTTGCGCGGACGCGACGCCACGCCCTTCGAGGGATGACGTGGACATGAAGCCCATCCCATCGCAGACAGTCGGTCCTTTCTTTCATTTCATCACCGACGCCGCCTCCATCGGCTGCCTGGTAACCGACTCTACCAAGGGCGAAAGAATCCGCCTGTTCTGCCGCGTGCTGGATGGCCATGGCGCGCCCGTGGACGATGCGATGATCGAAATCTGGCAGGCCAATGCTCAAGGCCGGTACAACCATCCCGACGATCTTCAAAGCAAAGAGCTTGATCCAGGGTTTGTTGGCTTTGGTCGCCTGGCGACCGATTCTCGAGGCATCTGCGGGTTTGAAACCATCAAGCCGGGCCGGGTTCCCGGCAATGACGGCGCGCTGCAGGCGCCTCATATTAATGTGTCGGTCTTTGCTCGCGGAGTTCTGAAGCGGCTGGCCACGCGCGTCTATTTTGCCGATGACCCCGCCAACCAGCAGGATCCGGTTCTCGCTCTCGTGACGGCAGGACGCCGGCCGACCCTTCTGGCGCAACTCCGAGGTGAACACAACCATTGGCACTTTGACATACACCTCTGCGGCGAACAGGAGACTGTGTTCTTCGATATCTGATCTTGCCATCGGAGAGGATTCTGAGTTGGTGTAGCTTAAACGCAGGCATAAATGCCTGCTCCACCCTGAGGTGGGAAACATAAACTATGGTTCGGCTGATGGACAGTATGGCGACGACACACTCTCTTGCCGGGTTGTTCTCCGACCAATCCGTCTTGCAAACCATGCTCGATTTTGAGATCGCGCTCGCACGCTGCGAAGCCCGTTGCGGCATCATTCCCGAGAGCGCGTCGAAAGTCATCGCTAACGCTGTCCAAGCCGGGGGCTTCGATCCCTCGGCTCTTGCAGAAGAGACCTTGCGCTCTGGGACGCCGGCCATACCTTTCGTCAAGGCTCTTACCGAACTGGTGGGGGCAAAAGACTCTGGCGCCG
>DATFQZ010000091.1:0-36067 GCA_035263765.1 Candidatus Angelobacter sp.
CGATCAGCGGCGCTGCGTCGACATAACCCCAGTCGAGATGGCGCGCCATATCGAGATAATAAAGCTCATCGCGGAAATAGCCGTAATGCTGAACGCTGGTGAACAGATGCAAGAGCAGCTTGGCGGCGCAGAGGGCGACGACAGCGCCGACGGCGAGGTCGGGGAGTGGAGCGTCGTCGATTTGTGATGTTGTTGGGTTGGGGGCGGTTGCGGCCATCGACATCCAAGGGTACGACAAGAAATCGAAAAAGATCCAAAGAGAACGAAAATTAAGATCCCTGGTCCAACGATGAGATCGCCGACGCGCTCCGGAAGTCCGCTTCTCGGAAGTTGACGTGGTTCTGTCCGGATGGTCGGCCAACCGGAAGCTGACTCTTGGTTGTTTTGGCGTAACATCGCTATTTCACTCACAACCGGATTGTGAGTGTTAACGCCTGTTAACAACAGTTAGCGCGCAATGCGCTTAGCCACGCCGATCCCCGCCCCCAGCCCCAGGGGGCTGCAACTTTGGAGCGCTCTACGGTCAAACCCGGTAACGGGGTAGTACTCTCCGGGAAAAATTCGGCCTGCCCCTGGGCTGATTTATCGGGGTGACAAGGAACTGCTAAAACGATCCGAAGCGACCAGGATCCGGCATAGCGCTAGTCCCAGCCATCCGCGCCAATGGGATCGCCGGCGGGAGGCGGCGCCGGGATAGACCGATGCACATCGGCAGGGTTCTTCTCAAACTGATCGATTTGATTTATCGCGAAAAAGAATTCCGCGCGGGACGCCTCATCCTTCAATAGGGGCTCGCGAGAAGCAAGGGATTTCTTCAACGCGTCCAGCTTGAACAGCGCGATCGCCCGCACCTGGGCCGACGCACGCTGGTCGGCGGCAAGGTTCATCAGGTGGTCGAGCACAACCCCATTGACCACGCGCTCAATCGCGCCTGTGTATCCGGACGCAGGCTCCGTTTTCCAGGTCGCGTTGATCAAATCATCAAGCAGTTCGTCAAAGCCGGGATTGCCGGCCTCGCGTGCATGGAACTCCATCATGCGCTCACCCCGTTCGGGTTGAAGCAGCAATGCGACCACGATTTCCGCGGCGGCCTCCGCAGGCGCCAAAGAGTCGAAGGCAGGCGAGGTGCGAAGTGCGAAGTTTTCCTGCGAGCGGCTGTAGGACGGAGGCCGGGGTGGAATGATGTCCAGCAGCCGCTCCGGAACAGCAAGGAACTGCGGTGACAGTGTCTGCAGGACCGCGCGAATGGCCTTGCGTTGTTCCGCGGCAGGCACAACCTCCGGCCCCTTGCCCCCAGAGCCGCGAAGATCGAACGAGTAATTCAGCCCGCCGATGGATTTTGCCACCGCCGCGACCTGATAGCGATGGTAAAGGTAGACGGGAACCAGCACGTCCTCGAGAGTCGCCTTGGGCGTGTGTTCGCGAATCGCATTCTCGGAAAGATTCCTGAGCGCCGCCTGGCGCACCGCGATGACCTGCACCAGACCATCCAGCGTATTGCTTCCCGTATCCCATAGATGCGCGGCCGGACTCGCGGAACCCAAGGGACGCGCGTCCTGGTCCGTCAGGTAAAGCAGACCGCCGGCAAAGGAGTCGTCCAGAATTTTGTCGAGTGCCTGGACCTCGTTGCTTCCCGCCGCGAGATCCCGATACCCATACGTGATGGCTACCTTATCCCACGCGCCAATGCCGACCGCATATGAGTCGGAAACATCGGGCATGCCGTTCGCGTCCACGCTCACGGTTGGAGGTGGATAGTCCATGACCGAAGCCCGGTTCACGATGCTGCCAGCATAGTTGTGCAACAGGCCCAGCGTATGTCCTGTTTCATGGGCGGCGAGCTGGCGAATCCGCGCCAGCGCCATGGCATTGGCCTTGGCCAGCGCTGCGGGGTCTTTGCCGAATGGATTCAGCAGTCCCTGAGCAATCAGAAAAACCTGCCGAATACGGAGAGCATCGAGGGTCACATGGCCGTTAATGATTTCCCCCGTGCGAGGATCGACGACGGCATTGCCAATCGACCATCCTCGCGTCGACCGCGGCACCCATTCGATCACGTTGTAGCGGATGTCCATGGGATCGGCGTCTTCCGGCAGGAGTCGGACCTGAAAGGCATCCTTGTAACCGGCGGCTGTGAACGCCTGGTTCCACCAACCAGCGCCTTCGAGCACAGCCGAGCGGATCGGCTCCGGGATGGCGCGGTCCACGTAATAGATGATCGGCTTGACCGGCTCGCCCACCACTCCGGAGAGATCTTTCCTGGCTAGCCGATGACGCGCGATGTATCGCTGCACAATGGGCACGTCGACGGGTGAGGCAAAATCCATGTAGCTGATGCCGAAATAGCCGGCGCGTGGATCGAACGGGCGGCTGTGAAACCCGGGCGGCGGCGCTTGAATGAAAGAAAAGTGCTCATGCACGGTGACGGCGCGCGGATCAGGCGTTACCGTCCGCACGAACTCGCCGGGCTCGTCGCCGACGAGCGTGAGCGTGGATTCAACGTCAGTGTTCTCCGGAAAATTCCTGGTCCTTGGCAAGTAGATGGCCGACCGGGAGAAGTCGACCCGGTATTTGCCTTGCTTGCCTTGCGCCAGCCTCGCAGCCACCTCATGAATATCGCTCAAGAAGAAATCGGTTGCGTCGACAAGAACGGCATCACCATCCACAGCCTCGACTTTGAATCCCCACAGGATGGACTGCGCGAAAGCCTCCCGCACAGCGCGCTGCTGCTCCAGGTCGTCCGTCACAGCGCGATACTCCTGGTTTTCGGCTACGAGAAGAACGCGCGGCCCGCTGCGCTCGAAGTGGACCACGAAAGTCCTACCCGGCTGGCCGCGGTCCAGGCCGATATCGTTGGAGCCCACGCCGTTGGGCAGCGATTCGTGGAAAAGAAAAGGTACGTTCCATTTGTCAACGCGCAGCCAGAGCTTACCCTCACGGGCATCCCAGTAGTCGGTGAAGAACCCGGAGTAGGTCTGCATTCTCTCGGTCTTCTGCGCAATGGTGGGAAGCGGCTTAGGTTGGCCCTCACCAGGCGGATTCTGTGCGGACGTGACCGAGGCGATCAGGAAACACGACAGGAAGGCGAAGAGAGCGCGTTTCATGCAAATAGTCCTTTGGGCCTTGCACGGGGTCAGGCCCAAGAATCCCGAGCCCCACGCAGAGGATTTGAATCCTGACTCGGTGGCAGTATTTCGGTGAAATTTTTTTCGAGATTGTTGTCCGGGTCTGGAAACGGTCATAGCATAGCATGCGCTTCCCACGCCGCAAGATTAATGCGCGCGCTTCCCTTGGATAGGCAAGTCACCAACATCTCTTCGACAAAACGATTAGCGAAACCGCTAACTAAGCCACGCGCGCTTCGTCTTAAGCGAAGGAGAGAAACATGAAAGTCAAACTACCAGTCCAGTTTTGCATTCTTGTGACGACAATAGTTGTTTTCAGCGCGGTGCTCACACGCAGCTCCGCAACTTCCGCTTCCCAGGGCCCAGGTGCCTTCGACCTTGACGTGAGCGGGGGCGTGGCCACTCTCTATGCCGTCGATCCCATTTCGCAAACCTTCTGCTTTGCCGACGGTCAACCTGGCCACGTCATCCGGTCCAATGAAGTGCTCAACCGGTGCAGCGACATCGACTTCGGCAACTACTCTGCCGACAGCATCTCTGTTGGCATTGAAGGCGGACGCGTTGGAACGATCGTCGATCTGGGAGACGCGCTCGAACGTTATGGCTCGCGCGGACCCGGACAGGTTTTCGCATCACTCCAAATCGACAAAGGAAAATTCGTGATTGTGAAGGACCCCTCATCTCACTCAACTGAGGAGTTGGCGGCTGAGGCCTTGTTTCAAGAAGGCAAGCCTGCGGCCAACGTGCCAGCTACGGTCGGCCACATCTATGTCGCACGAATCACAGACAGGCACGATCAAAAGTTTCAAAGAATCGTCAAGTTCATGATCATCGCCCATACGCCGAATCAGTCTGTGACCATGCGCTGGAAAGTGCTGGTCTTATGAAATTGAAGCGCGGAGCCGCAAACGGGGAAGCCCTTCGGCGATCTTTTCCAGATAAAAATCACGGATTACGGTTGCGGCTGCGTTCTTCATGCAAATGCGTTTTATAATCCACCGCACAGGAGAATATCCATGAAGCGCGCTTTATTATGCCTCGCAGCCGGACTCCTGCTGGTGATTTCCGCATCGGCTCAAGTTGATAATTGGCAGGTCGATCCTAACCACTCAGCCGCCCAGTTTGCCGTGCGTCATTTGGGGATCTCCGTGGTTCGCGGCGCTTTCACAAAGACAAACGGCACGGTTCAATACGACCCTGCTGATCCTACTAAGACGGCGATTGACGTGGCGATCGATGCCACATCCGTGAACACCCGGGTTGAGATCCGCGACAAAGACCTGCGCGGCCCGGATTTCTTTGACGTCGAGAAATATCCGACCATTACCTTCAAATCCAAGCAGGTGAAGTCCGCGGGGAACGGCAAGTTGCAGGTTAACGGCGACCTGACCATCCACGGCGTGACCAGGGAAGTGGTTCTTGATGTTGTCGGCCCCAACGGTCCTGTCAAGGATCCCCACGGGAACCCGCGCATGGGCGCCACTGCGACCACCCGCATCAGCCGCAAGGATTTCGGAGTCAACGGCTCTCCGGACGGCGTTGCTGACGACGTCCTGATCACCATCGATGTTGAGCTCAAGAAGCCCGCTGCAGCCCCTAAAGAAACTACGTCTCGATAGATTGGCAGCGAGTACGTGGTCATATCACGCTTGTCATTAGCATATGCCGAGCCAGTCGGTGACCATCCGCTGGCATTGACTCGGCCAAGCCGTTGACAATCGCGCCCGCGTCTCTTAGCTTAAGGGATTAAGAATTTATGGCTTCACGGAAGAACCCGCTGCTGCCGACACGCGCGGAGATGCGCATTTTGCAAGCGCTATGGGAGCTGGGTCACGCTACCATCGAAGATGTTATCCACCACTCGAGCTTTTCCTCCCCACCCAATTACAAAACCACGCAGACGATTTTGCGTATCATGGAAGACAAAGGACTCGCCCGCCATACCAATCGCGGCCGGGTGTTCGTATTCGAGCCCTTGGTAACACGTGAGCAAATTGACAGGCTTTCCGTCCGAACGTTGCTGGAACAGAATTTCGGGGGTTTCCCGTCCAAGCTCCTGGTCAATCTTCTGGAGACGGGAGCCGTGGATGAAGCTGAACTGAAGGAATTGGAAGACTTGATTCGCAGATTCCGCAAGCAAAAAGGGGATACTGCTTTGTAAGGCGCCGCTTTCTTCAGTCGCGGGGATACATTATGAGTTCAGAGCGCTGCCTCTTTTTCGCCGGAATTTTCTTCAGCTACTTCCTTCAGGTTACTTCTGCGTACATCGCATGCTGGCTCATGAACAAAGCGCTCAGCCGGCCTCGCCAGCGTTTCATGGTATGGATGGCGTTCCTTGGCGGCTCGGCGGCGTACTGGATCGCGGTAGTGTGCAGTTCAGTGAAGATTCTTGCCGCCAACGGGACGACCGCTGGCGAGGCGCCGTCCAGCACTACGTCGTTTCCTTACCTGTTTCTGCTGCCGTTGTCGTGGAGCCGCACGGTTCTCGTGGCCTCAGAAGTTCTTGCTGCCGGATACCTTGCGACAATCTTGTTCTTGACGATGGCCGCGGCCTGGCGTCACCTACGGTTGCGGCTGGCCCTGCGCCACGGCCGGCGGGCTTGCGGCGCAGTCAGCGAGATTTTTGACGTCGCGCGCGCCAGCCTGGGCATCTCACGCTGCAGCTTGATGGTGCTCCCGGGTATAACATCGCCGGCGACCGTGGGTTGGCTGCGGCCGCGAATCCTCCTGCCCACCGTCTGCGAAGAAGTCGATCTGGCGCCCCGCCTGGGCAGTGTTCTTCATCACGAGTTGGCGCATGTGGCGCGGCATGACTACTTCTGGGCCGGGGTGAGCGACCTCATCTCCATCTTTCTCTTTTTTCACCCTGCCATCTGGTACGCCACGAAACGGATGCGTCTGGAGCGGGAACTGGCGTGCGACTCCGCCGTAGTTGAGGCATATCCCGAGCATCGTGCCGACTATGCCGAGAGCCTGGCTTACTTTGTGCGGCTGCGTATGATCGAGGAGCACGCCGCGCTTGGGCTCGATTTTGCGGCCTCCGCCTCGAGTTTGGGCACGCGCGTTCGCTTCATCCTGGAGGCGCCACCGTCGCTACCCTGGTGGAAGAAGGCTTCGCGGACAGGCGTTGGCATGGCGACCCTAAGCGTGTTTGTCGCAGTAGTCCCCGCGCTCACAGTGGTTTTAGGTTTTCGCCAGGCGCTGCCGGCGGCGGTTCCTCTTCTGCAAGCGCCACCGGTTACAGCACGCGCCGTCCACCGGGCAACGCACCCCACGCACGGCCCAAGCGTACCCGCAGAGCAGGATCTTGCCAGCGCCAAGATGCGGACTTCTTTACCTGAGACACCTGCGTATTCCCTCACCAGCGGCCGCGCCGAATCCAGTCCGCAGGAAACGACTGACCGCCCCCTGCTGCCACCGATGAATCCCCCCGCCAGCCCTACGGCCGTTTCCAGTGTGCTGCGCACTGCCGTGGGTATCGTCATGTCGCGACGCGGTGGCGATCACGATCACGACCGTGATCGCAACGGCCGCCCCACGCCTCCGTAGTCCTCGAAAACATCAGATTCTCAAAGAGAACTTGGCCTTTCCTTTGAAATCTTATGAACTTAAGAGTATATTGCTTCTACCCACACCTGAGTTCCTGGTGATGAGTCTGTCTAACCTCAAATCGACTGCGCCATTCAAGGACCCGGATCAGAGCCCCGACGCGGCTTACCTTGAGCACGTCAACCCCCAGTGGGTCAGGCTGCTGACCCTGCTTGAGATGAACGTTCGTTACGCGCGCTGTGAGGGCGCCGAGCTTTTCACCCAAGACGGCAGGCGCATTCTGGATTTTCTTTCCGGTTACTGTGTCCACAATCTGGGGCACAACCATCCCGCGATGATTGCGGCCCTGCACGACGAATTGGATCGCAGCGGGCCAGCCATGTTGCAAAGCCACGTTCCGGAGTTGGCAGGCGCCCTGGCAGCCGAACTGTGCCGCCGCGCCGGCGGGCAAATCAACAAAGCTTACTTTTGCAGCTCCGGCAGCGAGGGCGTGGAAACGGTCATCAAGTTTGCGCGCCTGCACACTCGCAGGGCGGGATTGCTCTATTGCCGCGGGGCCTTCCATGGGCTCACGTGCGGTGCCCTGTCGCTGATGGCCGACTCTTCATGGGCGCAGGGATTCGCTCCGCTGCTTCCCGGCGCGGAGAGTGTTTCGTTTGAAAGCCTCGAGGAACTGGAGAGCAAACTGGCGAGCCGAAAGTTTGCTGCTTTCATCGTGGAGCCGGTTCAGTCAGAAGCCGGCATTCGCGTTCCGCAGGGTGATTACCTGCCCGCCGCGCAAACGCTTTGCCGCAAATACGGCACGCTTTTCGTTCTGGACGAAGTGCAGACCGGCCTGCACCGCACGGGGCCCTTTCTGGCGGCGCATCGCTGGCGGCTGGATCCAGACATGGTCGTTCTTGCGAAGGCATTGAGCGGCGGGCTGATTCCCAGCGGCGCGGTACTGATGTCGGACGGCATTTACGAATCCGTGTACAGCTCGCTCGGCCGTGCCATCGTGCACACTTCAACCTACAGTGAAAACGGCTTGGCACTGCGAGCCGGCTTGGCTGCCCTGGAGGTCATGGACGAAGAAGGCCTGGGAACACGCGCCCAGGTACTAGGCAGCCTTCTGCGCCAGAAACTTTCCGACGCCCTCAGCGGGTATGAAATGGTGGCCGCCGTGCGCGGGGCAGGTCTGCTCACAGGCATCGAGTTTCGTGCACCGGAGCGCCTGAAGCTGAAGGTCCCCTTTGAGGCTTTCCGCGCGATTCATGAGGGCATGTTCGGACAAATCGTGGTGATGCAGCTGTTTCGTGAGAAGAACGTGCTCACGCAGATGTGCGGGAATAACTTCATGGTGTTGAAAGCCGCCCCTCCGCTGGTGGTCAGCGAAGAGCAAATTGAGGAGTTCGTAGCTGCGGTGAAGGATGTGGTGGAAATGGTCCACTCCTCGACCACATTCTGGGTAGAGGCGCTCGCGCTGGCCAAGCGAGCCATCAACTTCTGAACTAAAGACGTGACCGTAGAACGTTGCAACAGCAAGGTGGGACTTAAATTTTCAATTTTTCAGGTAACGCGATGCGAATCATCAGCACGGGCACGGCTTTCTCCAAGAATGTCTACCAGCAACAGACGATCACCTCAGCGTTAAAAGCATCCTGGCGGCCATGGGTCCGGGATTCTGCTCCGAACTCTTGCTGTTGCGCTGGTGAACTCGATGCCCGGACTTTTTGATACCGATGTTTTTGTGGTCGGCGGCGGCCCGGCTGGGCTGGCAGCGGCAATCGCTGCCCGGCAACAGGGATTTCGTGTCATGGTCGCCGACTGCGCTTTGCCTCCTATCGACAAGGCGTGCGGCGAAGGTCTCATGCCCGACAGCCTGAATGTCCTCCGCCGGCTGGGCTTGCACCTCGGGCCGGCCGATGGCGGCTCGTTCCGCGGCATCAAGTTTATTGGCCCGAAAGATGCGGTAGCAGCGTCGTTTCCGAGCGGCCTTGGCGTCGGCGTCCGCCGCGTGCTTCTGCACGATATGCTTATCCGGCACGCGGAAGCGCTCGGAGTAGAAACACTCTGGCGGGCTCGCGTTTCTTTCCCTGACAAGCAGACGCTTACGGTCAACGGCTCTCGCATCCGCAGCCGATGGGTGGTCGGGGCGGATGGCCAGAATTCCTGGACGCGCGAATGGGCGCGTTTGTCCCAAGGTAGGGTCCGCAACCAGCGCATCGCAATGCGCCGCCACTTCCGCGTCCACCGCTGGAGCGAGTATGTCGAAATCTACTGGGGCGACGACGCGCAAGCTTACATTACTCCCGTGGGTGCAGACACCATTTGCGTTGCCTTGATTTCGCGGAAACGCATGACCTCATTTGAACACGGCCTCTCCGCGTTTCCTCGACTCGCAGAGCGGCTGGCCGGCGCGACGCCTGAGAGTGACATGCGAGGTGCCTTGAGTCTCTCGCGCCGTTTGCGCCAGGTGTGGCGCGACAACGTGGCCCTGGTGGGTGAAGCCTCAGGATCGGTTGACGCCATTACGGGCGAAGGCCTGGCGCTGTCGTTTCGCCAAGCGCTGGCGCTGGCTCCGGCCCTGGCAGCAGGCGATCTCTCCGCTTACGCTGCAGCCCATCGTCGCGTGAGCCGCTTGCCCGAGTTCATGGCGCGCAGCATGCTGCTGCTGGACTCGAGCTCCGTCCTTCGCCGTCGCACGTTGCGCGCCCTGACGCAACAACCTGAGTTATTCGAACAAATGCTTGCGGTCCACGTGGGGGAGCTTTCGCTCAAGGATTTCGCCGCCCGCGGCCTATTCGACTTTGGCCGGCAATTACTGGCGGCGCAGAGACGAAGTTAACGCCGGTTGCGTGTCGCGCACCAAGACCGCCGCGCACCGACAGCACGCAGAGAAAGGGAAACGCTGATCATCATGTCATGTGTTGCTCGTTATCTTTCCATCTCGGTACTCGCGCTCTTTTTGTTCAGCGACACGCTAGACGCCGCGCAATCGCGCACCTTCGAGCTCGACCCTGCGCAGACCACCGTCGCATTCACGCTGGGCGACGTCCTGCACACCGTTCATGGCACCTTCCATCTGAAACAAGGCAAGATCCAATTCGATGACACAACGGGCGAGGCCAGCGGCGAATTGGTGGTAGATGCGCTCAGCGGCGAGAGCGGCAATGCCAGCCGTGACAAGAAAATGCACAAAGAAAACCTGGAAAGCACCAAATACTCGGAGATCACTTTCACACCTCAGCACATCAAGGGCGCTGTGGCTACGAACGGCAAGTCGCAGGTCGATGTCGACGGACTTCTGATGTTGCACGGCCAGTCGCGTCCCTTCACCTTGACGCTGCAAGTTGAACTCCAGGGTGGGGCCGGTTCGGCCGATACTGCTTTCGTTGTACCGTATGAAAAATGGGGCGTAAAAAATCCCAGCACGTTTCTACTGCGGGTCAGCGACAAGGTACAAATCAACGTGCATTCTGTGGGCCGCTTGGCGCCTGCTTCGCCAACGCCCTCCGGGAACTGATCGCATCTCCACCGAGCGGCAGAAGGGGCGGAACAAATTTACCCGCGATTTTTGCAAGGCTTCAGCTTAGAATCGATTCGCGTATCTGCCCATAAGGAGCCTGCCTACACATGAAGGCGAGCCGTGCTGTCTTCCTCATCGGCCTGTTGCTTTACATCGGCAGTTTCTTCCTCATTGCGGTCAAGGAATCCGGGGCGAGTACCAGCGCGTCCGGATACCACGGCTACTGGTGCGCCTACACTACGCTGGTTGGGCCTTGGGGACACAGTGGCCTAGAACTGCTTCGCGAGGACGCTCTCCTGTATTTTGCCATTCTGTTCAGCGGATGGATCAACCCAGTGTTTCTCATCACCGCTGCGATGCTGTGGGCGAAGCCAAAAGGGCGCATTGGCGCCTTTCTGAGGATCGTAGTCGTGCTCCTGATGCCAGCCTGCTGGGTTGTCTTTCATCAATACAACGTAAGCCCGCGCCCCGGCTACTGGCTGTGGACGGCGGCCATGCTGGCAGTACTGTTTTCGACCATGCTGGCCCGGGAAAAGCGCGACGTGAACGTAGCAGCCGTGGCGGCCTGAGCAGGAGTCCGTGTGGCACCGGCACTCTTGCCGGTGCTTGCTTCCCTCGGGAGGATACTTCGGCACAGGTAAGAGTGCCTGTGCCACACAACCCTTGGCGGTCCGCATTGGGTACAAACAACATTGGTTAAAATGAAGAAACCAGCAGGGATACGGCCGCTGTGGCGCTGTCCCAAGTGCGGCAAGAAGTTCGTCACCAGGAACCTCTCGCATTCCTGCCGCATTCACGACCTGGAACCTCTCTTCGCCCGCCGCGATCCCAAGGTGCGTCGCATGTATGGCAAGTTTGTGCGCATGGTGAAAGCTTGCGGACCGGTCATCATCGAGCCTCGCACTAATGAAATCGTCTTCCTGGTTCGCGTGCGCACGATCGCTTTTACACCCTTCAAGTCCTCCGCGCAGTTGCGCCTTGCTTTTCCATGCCCCAGACGGAACCGCCGTTTCGTAAAGACCTTTACCTACTACAGGCGGTTTCACGCGCACTGGATCGAGATCCGCGACACCTCAGAGCTCGATGATCAGGTTCAGGCGTGGATCCAAGAGGCCTATGCGCTGAGCGCTCAGAAGCGGGTTCCCCGCGAGAAACGGTGAACGTGCCGCTCATTTAGCGTAACTTCGCTCTCCTGCCTTCTCAGACTCATTGCTAAGATATCTTCTGCGCTGCCGCTCTAGAATCCGTGACGATAAAGAACGCTAACTCGTCGGTCGTGGAGAGTGACATCCCGGCGCGCCTTGACCGGTTGCCGTGGAGCGGATGGCATTGGCTGGTGGTGACTGCGCTCGGCATCACTTGGGTGCTCGACGGCCTGGAGGTCACTCTGGCCGGCGCGGTTGGCGGCGTGCTCAGGCAATCCGACACTCTTGGTCTCACCGATGCACAGGTGGGCGCGAGCGGCACGGCCTATCTTTTGGGCGCGGTGATTGGCGCTATCTTCTTCGGCTATGCCACGGACCGTCTCGGCCGCAAGCGCCTCTTTACGATCACGCTGCTCGTGTACCTGGTTGCGACAGCGCTCACCGGCCTTTCTTGGAACTTCGTCTCCTATGCTCTGTTTCGCGGCCTCACCGGCGCCGGCATCGGCGGCGAATACTCGGCCATCAACTCCGCTATTGACGAACTCATCCCGGCCCGGGTGCGAGGCCGGGTGGATCTGATTATCAACGCCAGTTTCTGGATCGGCGCTGCGATCGGCGCAGGAGCCACGATTGGGTTGCTCGACACCAGACTCGTTCCCGCAAGCATTGGCTGGAGATTGGCCTTCGGTATCGGCGCGTTGTTGGGGACGATCATCATCTTCCTGCGCCATGCTCTTCCTGAAAGCCCGCGCTGGCTGATGATCCATGGGCGCGAGAGAGAGGCCGAGCAGGTCATTGACCAAATCGAACACAGAGTGACGCAGCACCCGGAATCGCTGCCGCAGCCTCGCGGCTGGATCAGTATTCGTCCCCGCAGCCACACGCCGTTGTCCGAAATGTGGCGCGCGGTCAGTGTGAGGCATCGCCGCCGCTCGTTGCTGAGCTTCGCCTTGATGACTTCGCAGGCTTTTTTCTACAACGCTATCTTCTTCACTTACGCACTGGTGTTGATCTCCTTCTACGGCGTAGCGCCACAGCGAGTCGGTCTGTATCTCTTTCCGTTTGCCCTGGGGAACTTCGTGGGGCCGCTGGTTCTTGGGCGATTCTTTGACACCATCGGACGCAAGCAGATGATCAGCTTCACTTACGCTCTCTCCGGAGTCCTGCTCGCCGTGAGCGGCTGGATGTTCCAGCAAGGGCTGCTCACGGCGCGCACCCAGGCTATCGCATGGACGGTCATCTTCTTTTTTGCGTCGGCCGCCGCCAGCTCGGCCTACCTCACGGTGAGCGAGATCTTTCCCTTGGAGATCCGCGGACTGGCCATTGCACTCTTCTATGCCTCAGGAACTCTGGTCGGCGGAGTGGCTGCGCCGTTCATTTATGGACTGCTGATTCAAACCGGGTCGCGCACCGCCTTGTTGTATGGATACCTGGCCGCCGCCGTGTTGATGATCGCCGCAGCCATCGTGGAAGCAGCGGTTGGCGTCAACGCCGAGCGGAAGGAACTGGAGGAGATCACCGCCCCGCTATCGAGCGCGTCTGCCTAACTTCTATAAGAACGCGGCGTTTTTTCGCGGTGGTGGCGTTTAGAATCTCTGCTATGCGTCTGGCGGGCAAGGTGGCCATCGTCACCGGAGGCGGCAGCGGCATTGGACGTGCCGTTGCCGTGGCGTTTGCGCGTGAAGGCTCGAGCGTCGTGATCTGCGGTCGTCACGCGGTCACGCTTGACTCAGTCGCGAAAGAAATTGGCCCCGCCTGTCTGGCTGTGCCCGCCGACGTCAGCGAGGCTCAAGACGTCAGGAAGCTGGTCAACGCGGCAGTTGAGAAGTTTGAACGCGTGAATATCCTCGTCAACAATGCCGGCGTTTTGGTTCCGGGGACCGCGGAATCGCTCAGCGAAGACCAGTGGGACCAGACGTTCAACATCAATGTGCGCGGCTTGTGGCTGCTGGCCCGAGCCGTCCTGCCGCACATGCGCGCCGCCGGCGGCGGATCGATCATCAACATCGGCTCGGTGCTGAGTTTTCTGGGCGCGCGCAACCGCGTGGCCTATTCGGCTTCGAAGGGAGCGGTGCTGGGCATGACGCGGGCCATGGCGCTTGACCATGCCACGGAAAAGATCCGCGTGAACTGCATTTGTCCGGGCATCGTGGAAACGGAGATGGTCGCCGCCTTCGCCATGGATGAAAACGCCCGCCGCCAGCGCCTGGCCCTCCATCCCGCCGGGCGGTTCGGCCAGCCCCAAGACGTGGCCGGACTCGCGGTTTATCTGGCCAGCGACGAGTCTTCCTGGGTCACGGGTGTGGCCTTTCCTGTGGACGGCGGATACTCGGCAGTGTGACCTAGGACTCTGGAAAGATAGCGCGAATCCAATCTTCCCGTATGCAATCGATGACGGTCTTGCCTTTGCCATCTCGATCGTGCGGCATGGCCCCGGCCCTGAGCAGGATCTGAATGATCTCTCTCTGATGGCTCTTCGATTCTGGAGATCCCGTTCCACCCTTGCCCGTGTTTTGCACGGCCAGGTGCAGAGGACTCGATCCGCTCTTGTTCTTAAGCCGCACTTGGGCGCCACGTTTCAATAATGCATCCACAGCGCTCGAACAGCGCTGGCGCACCGCCCGGTGAAGCGGAGCTACGCCGCTCTTGTCGAGAGCGTTGGGGCTCGCTCCCGCCTCAATCAACAAAGCGATGATTTCAGATTGTGCTTTCGGATCCCAGGTGTGGCCTGTTGGACTGCCATCCGCCGCGTAGTGTAACGGCTCTGCTCCTCTTCGGTTTCGGGCGCTGACGTCGGCACCGCATTCGAGGAGAGCGCGTGAAATCCGGCTGCGATAGCCCGCGGCGGCGGCATGCAGCAGCGTGTCGCCGGCGTACAGGTAGTGCTTGATTTCATGCAAGAAGAAGTCGGTGGCTCCTTGCCTCGTGGCTCCTTCGGCAAGCGACTGTCGCGCCAGCATAGGCGAATGTCGAAGCAGCGCGATCGCCTCGGTTTCGCCTTGGTGAATCATGGCCTGAACGACGGCCAGTAGAGAGCCGTCTTCTGAACGATGATTTGAGCGCTGATTAGCTTTCATGAACGCTCGAACGCGCACAGGCAGGAGTGCCTGTGCCACAGGAGCAAGTGCGACAATATGCCCAAAAGTAAAAGCTCCGCAATGCTCCTGTCACGTCGCAACACCTACTGCAACGGCAACCCGCTATCTTCTTCTTCCTTCTCGTGGAGCACGGCTGCCGAGGCAACTTTGTCTCCGGCTTCCAAAGTCAGCAAACGAACGCCTTGTGTTGACCGGCCGGCTTCGCGGATCTGCTTGGTGTCAATGCGGATGATCTTGCCGAAGTGGCTGATCAGCATGGCTTCGGCGGTCTCATCTACCAGCATGATCGCGACCACGTTACCGTTGCGGGCTGTGGTCTTCACGTTGATCACGCCCTTGCCGCCACGGGACTGCAAGCGGTATTCGTCGACCGGGGTGCGTTTGCCATAGCCGTTTTCGGTCACGCTGAGGATCAAGGTCGGCATCTCTTCGGCGTTCTCTTTGCCGTCGGCTTTCTTCTTTTTGCCGTTGCCGTTCTTCGGGGTGACCGCCACGCCCACCACATAGTCGCCTTTATCGAGGTCCATGCCGCGGACTCCGTATGCCGGGCGGCCCATGGGGCGGACTCCCTCTTCGTCAAAGCGGATGGCCATGCCTTCGTGCGAGGCCAGGAAGACGATCTGGTTGCCGTCGGTCAGGCGGGCTGCGACCAGCTCGTCTTCTTTCTCGATGCCGATGGCGATGATGCCGCGCGACATCACGTTGGAGAAATCCTTCACCGGAGTCTTCTTGACCGTGCCTTTGCGCGTGGCGAAAAAGACGAAGTTGTTTTCGTCTTCCAGGTTGCGAACTTCGAGCAGGGTCTTCACGGTCTCGCCGGGCTGCAACGCTACCAGGTTGCCGATGTGCTTGCCTTTGCCGGCAGCGCCGACGTCGGGCACTTCATACACCTTGAGCCAGTACACGCGCCCCGTGTTGGTGAAGATCAGCAGATAGGAATGCGTGGAAGCCGCGAACAGGTATTCGACAAAATCCTCCTCGCGGGTCTTCATGCCGGTGCGTCCGCTGCCGCCGCGGCGCTGCTGGCGGTACGTGGAGAGCGGCGTGCGCTTGAGATAACCGCTGTGCGAGACAGTCACGATCACCTGCTCGTCGGCAATCAGGTCTTCGAGCGTGATCTCGGTGGATTCATCGGTCAGCTCAGTGCGGCGCTCGTCGCCGAATTGTTCTTTCACTTCTTCCAATTCCTTCACGATCACGCCGCGCAGCTTCTTGTCAGAGGCCAGAATGGATTCGTAGTCGGCGATCTTGCCGCGAATCTCTTCCAGCTCCTTGAGAATCTCTTCGGTCGAGAGCCGCGTCAGGCGATAGAGTTGCAGTTCCAGGATGGCGTCAGCCTGTTTCGCGGTCAGGCGGCCTTCGTTGCCGCCGATGCGCTCGCGCATCTGCTTGTCCACGATCTTGTACTTCGCCGCCAGCAGGTTGTCTTTGGCTTCCTGGCGCGAACTCGACCCGCGGATGATCTTGATCACCGCGTCAAGGTTGTCGAGAGCCATCTTGTAGCCTTCCAAGATGTGCTCGCGCTCGCGCGCCTTCTCCAGCAGGTAAACGGTCCGGCGCCGCACCACCTCGATGCGGTGATCGATGAAATACTGGATGGCCTGCACCAGACCCAGCTCTTTGGGCTGGCCATTGCACACCGCCAGCAGGATCATGCTGAAGCTCTCCTGCATCTGCGTGTGCTTGTAAAGCTGATTCAGGATGATCTGGGCTTCGGCCCCGCGCTTCAACTCGACCACGATGCGCATGCCGTCGCGATCGGATTCGTCGCGAATGTCGCCCACGTCGTCAATCGTTTTGTCATTGACCAGTTGCGCGATCCGTTCGATCAGCTTGGCCTTGTTCACCTGATACGGAATTTCCGTAATCACGATGGCCTTGCGCCCCTGGCTCATGTCCTCAATGCCGGCCTTAGCGCGCATCATGAATCGGCCGCGGCCGGTTTTGTAGGCGTTTTCGATCCCGCCTTTGCCGTAGATGTAAGCGCCGGTGGGGAAGTCCGGACCCTTGACGACTTTCAACACTTCTTTCAGCGTGGTGGCCGGGTTGTTCACCAGCATGATGGAGGCGTCCACAATCTCGGTCAGATTGTGCGGAGGAATTTTTGTGGCCATGCCCACCGCGATTCCATCAGCGCCGTTCACCAGGAGATTGGGGATACGCGTGGGCAGGACAGTAGGCTCGATCGTGGATTCGTCATAGTTGGGCGCGAAATCCACGGTCTCCTTATCGATATCTTCCATCAACGCGCCGGCGATACGCATCAGACGGCATTCGGTGTAACGCATGGCCGCCGGCGGATCGCCATCCACAGAACCAAAGTTTCCCTGGCCGTCCACCAGGCGATAACGCAACGAAAAATCCTGGGCCATGCGCACGAGCGTGTCGTAAATTGCAGCATCTCCGTGCGGATGGTATTGACCCATGGCTTGCCCGACAACTTTGGCGCACTTGGTGTGCTTCTTGTTGTACTGCAGCCCCATCTCCTGCATGGTGTAGAGGACGCGCCGGTGCACCGGTTTCAAGCCGTCGCGCACGTCGGGCAACGCGCGCCCGATGATCACCGACATCGAGTAGTCGAGATACGAGCGCCGCATCTCCTCTTCAATGTTGATGGGTTGCACGTTGGCGGCGCCTGGCCCACCGGGAGGCAGCCCGCCGTCACCACCGGGTGGCGTCAAAGGCAATTGGGGATTCTGATCATCAGCCATGATTTTTCTCGCGTTCCGGGAAGTTCATAGAGGCACAAAACAAGCATGTCCGGCAGGCCCCGCAAGACCGTCGCAATTGCCGCTAAATGCTTGCATTTACAAGAGTTTATGCGCCAGAAGATTAAAGAGAATTATAGCACAGGCGAGGGGTTTCTGCCGGACGCGAAGCCGCGCAGTTTATCGGTAGTGCTGAGGGTAAAAGTAGTGCTCGAGGTAATAGAGTGCCGCGAAAGCCGCAAACAAAAAGGCGCCTGAAAACGCCAGTGGTCGCGCACTCCGCCAAGGCTTCTTCCAATCCGCGCTAGCGAAAAAAAGCAAGATCATCGGTACCACCGCCACAATGGAGAGCTGAAAAACGTGCGCCAACGCGCCTTCGTCCGGCAACGGCGGTTGAGTGTAGCCGATCAAGACCGTCAGGAATGCGATCAAAGACAGAATGAGCATGACCCGGCCACTGATGCGGTTGACGTGCTGTCCAGTCATACGATGCTATTACGGCAGCTTTACAGTGATTCCGCGATCATCGTTGGCCTTGAGGGTTGCTGCTGAGTCCAAGTCGGCCAGCGGCACTTTCTTGACCACGGGGCCGGAGATGTCGTAAAGCGTCTGCCCCATGATGGCGTAGTTCTTGGTCTCGAGCTGGCGCCCATCTTTGAAGATGAACACCGTGGACGGCGAATTGTCCGGCTCGGGCGCCTTGGCGGTTTCAGGGGACTTCGCTGCCGATGCGGAACGTGACGCTATGAGATCGTGGGCGTCCTGCCGGCCGCGCTGCTCCTGGACCAGGGCATCACGAGCGCCCTGCATATACGCCTGGCGCAAAGCATCTTCGCTGCCGGCCACCGCCGCATCTTGCTCGGCGGACCCAGGGTCGACCTGTTGGTCTACCGCGGGGTCGGCAATTGAGGGATACATGGAAGTGTCGTAGCCCGCCCCATAAACCGGGTAAGCCGGATAAAAGACTGGGACCTGCGGCACAAGCTGACCACGATTACGCCCAAAACGCCGAAAGCGGGGATTTATAGGAGTAACCGTGCGCACCGGGAAGGTGGTGAAGGTGCGCCCATGGAAATTGGGGAACGGACGTACGACGAACGGAAACCCCTGCGGCGAAGTTGCACCCGCCGGGATCGGGGTGTGCTGCTGATTGTTCAGCGTGGGTGAAAGCGCGGAAGCGGGCACGCCGGTGCTGGAAATCTGCGCGATTGCCGGCTGCATAACAAACCCCAGGGACACGAAAAACGCCGCAACTCTTAACATGGGACACCTGCCGACTCTACCTATATGATACTCGCGGTCGGCCTCTAGATGCCATTTTTGATCCAGAGGCTAAGGGTACCTAGAGCTAGAACGGCCCTGAGCAGGAATCCTGCGGTCAAAACCGCCTTGACCGGCTTCCGCAAATCGGTCTCCAGGACGTCGGCGGCGATACCGCCCACAAACACAAAGGCAAAACTGAGTCCCAGAGCGCCAACCCACATGCGGTCGGCAAGAACCAGAGCAAAGAGCAACACGGTAGCGAAGGCGGTTACCAGGGGAGCGGTATTTCCGAAGTAGCGCGCCCTTTTCCAGGTTCCGTAGAACATGAGTGCCAGCGCGAACATGCCCGGCAAAACATAGCCGTCCATAAACACAAACGCCATGCTTGGCAGCAATGCCCGGCTGGCATGCGGATGCAACCAGGCGCGCGGGCCGTGCGTCCAGCTTCCCATCCACCAAGTAATGGCCGCGTACACCACAAGGGCCACACCGCATGCGCCCAGACAAACGATGAGCACATTGCGACGGCGTTCCGGCGCCAGATAAAACATGAAGACAAAGGCCAGCAACACCAGGGTGGCTGACCACAGCGCCGTCGCCAGAGCAAAGCCGATGGAAAGTCCCAGGATGAAGACCCGGGGCACCCACTTGTGAGGCGGAGCGTAAAGCGTATGCGCGACGCCGATGGCGGTATAGACCAGGCCGAAGATGCTCCAGGCAAGAATGATTTCCGGGCCGATGTTGCTGGCGACCATCAACATGGGGGGCGACGAACAGAAAAGCGCCAGCGCCACATATCCGCCGGAATCGTCAAACAGGCGCCGCGCCACCCACCACAGCGCTCCGCCTAGCCACACGCCAAAGATCACAAACGGCAAGCGGAATAGCCATGGTCGCGGAATCGCTAAAGATCCACGCCACGATTCCGGCGCCGCTGCACGCACAGCTCGCATGAGATACACCGGCACCGAGGCGACCAGGCTGGTGAACGGAGAGTTGACGCGGTATTCCACGCCTGCCTCACGCGAGATTCCGGAAGCGATGTAGTTGTACTCGAGCGGCGACAGATTACGCCTCGCAGCCACCCAGAGGCCTTGTGCCAGAAAAGCCAGCAACATGAGACCGGCAACAATCTGCGGCCGGCCGATCCTGAACTCTTTGGCTGCTTGAAGCATGAAATTTCATTTGTATCACGCGCTCTGGCGGTAGCGGGTCATTTCAAAATGAAAATGGCCCGCTGCAGAGTATCAGCGTCGAGCGATCCGGGCGCGCCGGGATCGCGGGTCCCGCCCGGCGGGACAGACAGTCATCGCGGTAGCGATGAACCCGCGTCTCACGCCGTGAGCCATCGTCGATGAAATCGCCTTCTGCAGGATGGTGAACGCCGGGCTGCTTCGTGGCAACCCTGTTTCTCTGCTAGAGTTCTCTTGACACTTCGGGCATTCAAGGCCAAGGAGAAGAATGGAACCAGAACCGGCGCAGATCGTCCCTCCATCGAAGCTCCATTTCATTTTTAGGAATGAACGCGGCTTGCGCGCCGGATGGCGTTTGCTGATTTTCGTCGCCATGCTCGTTGGATTCGGTTTCCTCTCGGGCTGGGTCGTGTCACGGCTTCGGGGCGGGCGGCAACGACCGCAAAGCGCGGGTGGCGACCCGTTGCAACTGCTGGCAATCGAGGCTTTTCTCTTTCTGGTTGTCCTCTTCTTCACGTGGGTGATGAGCCGGCTGGAGCGGCGGCAGATGGGCGTTTACGGTCTGCCCCTCCAGCGCTCGCTCTTGAAAAGCTTCGTGACCGGATGGGTCTTCTGGGGGTTCCTCCCTCTCACACTGCTTCTCCTGGCGATGCGCGGCTTGCAGGTTTTTTATTTCGGAAACGTCGCGTTGCACGGCGCTGAGATTTTTCGCTATGCCTTGGTGTGGGGCGTAATGTTTCTGTTTGTGGGCCTGTTCGAAGAGTACTTCACGCGCGGCTACATGCTTTACACCCTGGCTGATGGCCTTGGCTTCTGGCCCGCAGTCATCTTGCTGGCGCTTCTCTTCGGCTACGGGCACATGGGCAACCCCGGAGAATCGCGCATCGGCATTGTTGACGTGTGCCTGTTTGCCGTCTTCGCTTCGGTCACGTTGCGGCTCACCGGGAACCTTTGGCTGGCGGTCGGGGCCCATGCGGGCTGGGACTGGGGCGAGTCTTTCTTCTATGGCGTGAACGACAGCGGCACGACAGCGGTTGGTCATCTTCTCAATTCCCACGCGCAGGGACCCGCCTGGCTCAGCGGAGGTACGGTGGGCCCTGAGGGCAGCGTTCTGAGTTCGTTGTTGCTGGTGCTGATGACCGCTGCGTTCGTTGCTATTTACCGCCCGCGCCGTCCGCGGCCGGTCATTGTTACCGTTACCGCCGAGGACAATCCGACAGCACTTCCGCCTTTATGAGGTTCGCAGCTGTGCTTCAGGAGTTGCTGCTTTCTTACCGAATAGCGCGCGCAGGACGCGCCAAGCTTTTCTCAGAATGTACCAGCAGAGCGCTGCCAACAGAAGCACCGTGACAATCCACAGCAGTAGCACGGGCACGTTGATCACCAGCCAAATCAAGAAGTCGCCCAGGCTCGCTAGAGAATCCTGCAAGTCGTGGACCGCGGACCGGGCCGTCGCGCCAGGCGTCCAGCGCGTTGGGGAAGCTTCCGAGAAGAGCCGGATGCTGACCTCTGCCATGTCGATCTGGTCTTTCAGGTGACGGAACTCGGCGTCGCCACTCTCAATCTCACCTCTGACTTCATCCAGCTCTTTGGTCACCGCCAGAACGTCCGGCACGGTGTGCGCTTTCTTCATGATCTCCAGAAACTGCTGTTCCTGGGCGCGCATATTGCGCAAACGGGCTTCACGATCGATGTATTGCTTGGAAACATCGGCCGCGGAGACGCTGTCCTCCCGCACGCGGACCGCCAGATCGCGCAGCTTGGCGCGGACTTCATCGAAGCGCGCGCTGGGCACGCGCAACTTGATTTCTGCTGAGTTCTCCTGCAGTGTTGAAGATTCGAGAAATCCTCCCTCGGCCGCAGCCAGGCCTTCGATCTTCTTTTGCGTCTCCGCGCAATTTGTCACCTGCAGCGCTAGCTCCGCTTTGTGGATGATCTTGGGCGCGTCGGCCTGCACGCTCTCGTCGGCCGTGAGTTCGGCGCTTATCGGCTCGCTCACGCGCGACTCGTAACTGTACCCACTCAGCCGGGCAACCTTCTTCCCGCCAGGGAGGGAGTAGGGAAGAACAGCAAAAACCAACAACAGCACAAACACCACTACGCCCAATCCGAAGCCCTTCCACAGTGCCGAGTTCTTGAGCGGAAGAATCTGGTTAAGCTTGGAGGAATTCATGGTTTTTCCCTCTTCACAGCCGTGTTCACTGGATTGCTGCTACATAGAATGCGCTTGAGACACGATCTTGCTCAAGAAAAAAGGCAGGCCGTTCGAGGCCTGCCTGTAGTCAAGGATTCGACAAATCTAGATGTCGAGGTTCTTCACATCCAGCGCGTTCTCTTCGATGAACTTGCGCCGCGCTTCCACGTCTTCACCCATCAGGGTGGTAAAGATCGATTCGCACGCTTCGATGTCTTCCGCTTTCACCGCCAGCAGGGTGCGGCGCTCCGGGTCCATGGTGGTCTGCCAGAGCTGTTCGGAACTCATCTCGCCCAGGCCTTTGTAGCGCTGGACGCTGTAGTCTTTCTTGCCTTCCGCCAGCACGTACTCGAACAGATCACGTGGCGTCTGTTTTTCCACGACCTCGGCTTCGGCTTTGGTCCGGCGCACCGGGGCCTTGGATGATTTCTTGGCGGCCTTCTCCAGGTCCTCGCGCTCGGCATCGCTCAAATCGGAAGCGGCGTCGCCGTTTCCGGTCTTGGCCGAGAGCTCCACCACGAACGGCGGTTCCATGAACTGCTCGATCTGCTTGAACTTGGAGAGCATCTGGCGGAACTCCGGCGTGGAGGCCAGGCCCCAGTTAATCTGGCGCTCGGCGCCTTGCGCGTCCGTGAAACTCACGCCCCAGAGGTTGTGCTCTTCGTCAAAATACGCGGCAACGCTCTTGAGTTGCTGCTCTTTGGCCAGCTTGTTCAGGTCGCGCTCAAGTTTCTCGATCTTCTTGGGCGGATGCTTCTTGTCGCCCTCGAAATCGGCGCGCTGCGCCAGGCCGAGCCGCGGCAGCAACGCCGCAATCTTTTCGTTGCGCAAGCGCTTGTCGACTTTGTCAAAGAAGCCGAGATACTCGTTGAGCGTGGTCATGAACTTGGCCAGGTTGGCGCCTTCGAGTTTGGCCGCGCCTTCGCCGTAGCGGATGATCATGCCTTCGGCAGCGCGCTTCACCATCACCCGCACGAATTCACGATCGTCTTTGATGTACTGCTGCGTCTTGCCCTTCTTGATGCCGTACAGCGGCGGCTGGGCGATGAAGACGTTGCCGCGCTTGATCAGCTCGTTCATGTGGCGGAAAAAGAACGTCAGCAACAGGGTGCGGATGTGCGAGCCGTCCACGTCGGCGTCCGTCATCAGAATGACTTTGCCGTAGCGCAGCCGCGCCGGGTCGAAATCTTCTTTGCCGATGCCGGTCCCGAGAGCGGTGATCATGGCGCGGATCTCTTCGTGGCTCAGCATCTTGTCGTAGCGGGCTTTCTCTACGTTCAGGATCTTGCCCTTCAACGGCAGGATGGCTTGGAAGCGCCGGTCGCGGCCCTGCTTGGCGGTACCGCCTGCGGATTCACCCTCGACCAGGAACAGCTCGCAGCGATTGGGATCGCGCTCCGAACAGTCAGCCAGCTTGCCGGGCAGGCCGCCGCCATCGAGCGCTCCTTTGCGCCGCGTGAGGTCGCGGGCTTTGCGCGCGGCTTCGCGGGCCCGCGCTGCTTCGACCGCCTTGTTGATGATCTTGCGGGCCACCGTCTGGTTCGTTTCGAAGAACCCTCCCAGGCGCTCGTTGACGAAGGCCTGCACCACGC
This sequence comes from Candidatus Angelobacter sp., assembly GCA_035263765.1. Lineage (GTDB taxonomy): Bacteria > Acidobacteriota > Terriglobia > Terriglobales > Acidobacteriaceae > Angelobacter. Next base: position 23,376 of record DATFQZ010000091.1, read on the forward strand.
CGGCGATGTCGGAATTCAGCTTGCCTTTGGTCTGGCCTTCGAACTGCGGCTGGGGAAGTTTCACACTGACCACGGCTACGAGGCCTTCGCGCACGTCGTCACCGGTCAAGTTCTCTTTTACATCTTTGAACAGGCCGAGTTGCTGGCCGGCGTAGTTGATGGTGCGCGTGAGCGCGGTGCGGAAGCCGGAAAGGTGCGATCCGCCGTCCACCGTGTTGATGTTATTGGCGAAGCTGAAGACGGTTTCCGAATAACCGTCGTTGTACTGGAGCGCGATCTCCATGTTCACGCCTTCGCGGTCAGCTTCCATGTAGATCGGCTTGTCGTGCAGCACGGACTTGCCGCGGTTCAGATGCTTGATGAACTCCGCGATCCCGCCGTTGTATTTGAACTCCAGGGCCTTGGCTTCGCCGGTCTTGGGATCGGTCTGCCGCTCGTCCGTAAGCGTGATCTCCAGGCCCTTGTTCAGGAACGCCAGCTCGCGCAGGCGCTGCGCCAGCGTGTCGAAGTTGTACTCGGTGGTGGTGAAGATTTTCTTGTCGGGCAGGAAGTGGACCTTGGTCCCGCGCTTCTTGGTGGTGCCCGTCTTCTTGAGCTTGGTCTGCGGCTCGCCTTTGGAGTAGCTTTGCTCCCAGACGTGGCCTTCGCGCCAGATCTCCACGTCAAGCTGGTGACTGAGCGCGTTCACCACCGACACGCCGACGCCGTGCAGGCCGCCGGAAACTTTGTACGTCGAGGTATCGAACTTACCGCCGGCGTGCAGCTTGGTCAACACCACTTGCGGCGCCGGAACTTTTTCGCCGTCCACCACCATGTCATCCACCGGGATGCCGCGACCGTCGTCGATCACGGTGATGGAATTGTCGATGTGAATCGTGACTTCAATCTTCGTTGCGAAGCCGGCCAGCGCTTCGTCGACTGAATTGTCGACGACTTCGTAGACCAGGTGGTGCAGGCCCATCTCGCCGTTGGAGCCGATATACATCGCGGGGCGCAGACGTACCGCTTCCATCCCGCCCAGAACCTTGATGTCCTCCGCGGTGTACTCGCCGTTGCCGTTTCCGGCCGTGGCTCTCTTGGCCTTCTCTTGTTCTTTTTCCTTCGCTTTGGCTGCGGCTTGAGGTTCTTTCGTGGCCACTGGAACTCCTGTTGGAAATGGCGCAAACCTGGGTTTTTCCGGGGTTGAATTTGAAAGTCCTCAAAGGGACTCAAGTTACTTAGATTTCAATCGTTTACGGATTCTGCGCCAACTCATAATTGTATCACAAGGAGAGCTGTCGGGGGGGGGACATGGAAGGGCTGCGGTTGGAGCCGGCATATTACTGGCATATTACTATTACTAAAGTGCCACTTGTCCCAAAAAGTCGCTAAAAGGCGCTTGCAAGCGCTTACGGAAACTGTATACTTCGCTCGCCCTTTGGGCGTACCACCAATCCCCATCTGTTGCTGGAAACAAAGGAGCCTTCCCCATGAAAACGCTACTCCGTTCGGCCATTCTCGCATTGCTGGTGTTTGCAACCTATGCGGCCTTCTCGACTGCGAGCAACCAGTTGCTCGCTCACCAAGGACCGCCTCCAGGGCCAAACGTTCCTTGTGCTACTTGCACCAGATAGGGGGCTCCAAGGTATCTCCATCATTCGTAAGTAGCTCGTAACGAATGGGTTGGATCTGCTCCCAATTACTAGTTAGTTAATTGTACTTTAGTGCGCCACAGATGCTTGCTGGCATCTGGAGGAAGGGGTATGCTTTCGCACCTTGGAAGGTGCGCCAATGACAGTCCAATCCTTTGAGCGGATCTCCGTTGGTTTGTCTCTGACCACAGCATTTGCGCAGGCCGCGCTGGCCGGCATGCTGCTTAAGCGCAAAACTCGGTCGGATTTCCCGGTCTTTCTGTCGTTTAACGCCGCTGCCGCTCTTACGAGTTTCGTTCTTGCCAGCTACGTTGCAGTATCTGGGAGTTCCTCAGCCCGCTACTTTTGGCTCTACTGGGGACTGAATACTCTGATCATGATTCTCGGGTTTGGTGTCCTTTACGAGATTCTGAAAGCCGGGTTGAAGCCGTACCCTGGGCTTATCGACTTGGGAAAACTGTTGTTCCGATGGGCCGCGCTCTTCCTGCTGGTCGCTGGCGGTTTGGCAGCCTTCGCCACAGTAGGCCCGACAACCGCTAAATGCCTCGCAGCGGTCCAACTGCTGGATAGAAGCCTGTTGATGATGCAGTGCGGATTGCTTTTCCTCTTTTTCCTGCTCGAACGGCGTCTTTCGCTCTCTTGGCGTAGCTACCCAGTGAGCCTGGCTCTCGGATTCGGAATCACCGCTGCACTCGATCTCACATTCTCGTTTTTGAGGGCCCGGTTCCCAGGCTGGTGGGGCCCGATTGCGATTTCAGATAACGCTTCTGGCTTGCTTATTGTTGCGTTCTGGATTACCTGCTTCGCGGTGCGTGAGCCGTCACGAAAGAGTGTGCTGGAGTCTCCCAACAAACTGATCTTCCAAAGGTGGAACGAAACTCTCATCGCTCACGGCTATGGAAGTACGATGGTGGCAACGGCCAACGCTATGGATTCCTCCTTCCTCCCCGGTATCGAAAAGACGGTGGACCGCATCCTGGCGCGGAAGGTAGTGAACTGATCAGGACGTTGCAAGAAAAAAATCAGGCCGGACGTTTTGTCCGGCCTTTTGATTTTTTGGAACTAGCCGCGCGGGTTCGCTGAGTCTGCTCATATCCTCATCGGCATCACGATGTACCGGTACTTATATTCGCTGTCAGCAGCTTCATCGGGGCGTAATTGGCCCGCCGACTGCGCGTCTTTGAACTCGAAGCGCACGTCCCCGGCGCCCACCACTTTCAGGAATTCGAGCAGATACTGCGAGTTGAAACCGATGGCCATCGCGTCACCGTTATAGGCGGTCTCAATCGAGTCTTCGGATTCGCCCGTCTCCGTATTCGACGATGAAACCTTCAGCTCGTTCTTCTCCAGACGCATGCGGATGGCGTTGGAACGCTCGTCGGCAAACTGGGCCACCCGCTGAATGGCCGCGGAGAGTTCATCGCAATGCACGGTCACGGACTTGTTGTTATCGCGCGGGAGCACGGCTTCGTAATTCGGAAATTGCCCGGTGAGCTGGCGCGAGGTCAACAGGCGGCCGCCGACGCGGAAGAACAGCGTCGACTCATCCTTGGCAAAATCGAGGGTTGGCGCATCGCTCACGCTCAGCAGCGTGCTCAACTCGGCCATGGCTTTCTTGGGAACCAGCACGCGCATCTCACCGCTGACGGCAAGCTTGGAGTTGCTGTGCTCGATGTGGGCCAGGCGGTGACCGTCCGTGGCCACCATGGTCAGCGATTCAGGCTTCAGAACCAGCAGGGCGCCGTTCAGTGTGTAACGGGATTCTTCATTGGAGATGGCAAAGATCGTCTTGGCGATCAGGTTGCGCAAGACAAGCGCGGGGATCTGGATCGCGGATTCGGCGGGGAACACGGGCAGCGCCGGAAAATTCGCGCGGGCCATGCCCACCATCTTGGTATTCGACCGGCCGCTACGGATCTGTACCCAGTGGTTTTCGAGCAGCTTGATACTGATATCGCCTTCGCCCAGCAGCCTCACGTAGTCGTAGAGCTTGCGCGCCGGAATCGTACAGGCACCTTCCTTCTTGACCTTGGCCGGCGCGGCGGTACGCAGGCTCAGATCAAGGTCGGTGGCGGTAATCGCCAGCCTGTCGCCCGTGGCTTCAAAAAGGAAATTGGAAAGGATCGGGATCGTGGTCTTGCGCTCCACCACTCCCTGGGTGGCTGTAAGTTCCTTCAACAGATCAGACTTGCTGACTGTAATTTCCATCGTCGCTCCCGCTTCCGTGCCTGCGGAGGAAGGCATAATCCAAGCCCCCTAATCATAACGTTACTGACTAAGATCAAAAACTAATATATACAGTAGTAAAAGCAGATGCCTGCGGAAAAGTGGGAAACGAGTCTAAGTGGCTGGCAGAGACTTGGTTTCTCTTGTCCGCGTCCAGTGTAACCCGATTCCCGAAGTCTGAGAAATGTTCTGCATCGCGTGATCGGACTCAGTATTTTCTTCAGGTCTTGCACAGCTTGCACAAGTCATCCACAGAGATTCCCTCCGGCAATTCTGTTTTCATGGTCGAGGGTTCGGTGGGTCCGGTTTCCGCCGGCCGGCTAGTTGTTCAGCGTCTCTGTAATTTTTGTCAGCAGACGGCTCAGGTCCTTATCGGACTGCCGTTGTTGCTCGATCTTGGCAATCGAGTGCATGACGGTGGTGTGGTGCTTGCCTCCGAACTGACGGCCGATCTCAGGCAGCGAAGCTTCCGTCATCTGTTTAGCCAGATACATAGCGACCTGACGCGGAAAAACGATGGCCCGGGAATTGCTTTTCGCTTTGATCTCCGTCGTGCGCAGGCCAAATTGCTCGGCGACGGCTTTCTGGATGCTGTCGATGGTAATCCGGCGCGCCTGGGAATCGATAAAGTTCTTCAGCACCTGCTGGGCGGTCACCAGACTGATCTCAGCTCCAGTCAGCGAGCAATATGCAATCAGCCGGATCAGAGCGCCTTCCAACTCGCGCACGTTGGTGCGGACGTTGGATGCAATATAGAGCGCCAGATCCGTAGCCAGGACAACTTTCTCCGACTCCGCTTTCTTCTGCAGGATGGCGACTTTGGTCTCGAGGTCCGGCGGCTGAATGTCTGCGATCAGCCCCCATTCAAAACGCGAACGCAGGCGATCTTCCACTTCGGCCAGCTCCTTCGGCGGACGGTCGCTGGCGATCACGATCTGCTTCATGGACTCATGCAGGGCGTTGAAGGTGTGGAAAAACTCTTCCTGGGTGCGTTCTTTCTGGGCCAGGAACTGGATATCGTCGATCAACAGCACGTCCACGTTGCGAAACTTGTCCCGGAAGCTGGTCATCCGGTCATACCGCAGGGAGTTGATCATCTCGTTGGTGAACTTCTCGCTCGACACATAGCAGATCGCGGCGTGCGGTTGGCGCCGCTTGACCTCATGGCCAATGGCTTGCATCAAGTGAGTCTTCCCCATGCCCACGCCGCCGTACAGAAAGAGCGGGTTGTAGGCCTTCGAAGGACGCTCGGCCACGGCCTGCGCCGCTGCGTGCGCGAATTGGTTGCCGGTGCCGATCACGAACCCGTCAAACGTATAGCGCGAGTTGAGCTGCGCGGCGGAATCCCAATCAAAGCGCTGCTGGCGGGCCCCGGCGGCCGGACCAGTGGGAACCGCAGGCACCGAGACCGGAGCAAAACCGCCGTCGGCGCGCAAGGGCGGGACACTAGGATCCTCTTCCGCTGTCACGAACTTGACTTCTTCGAATTCCGGAACCAGTGTGTCCATGGCTTCCTGGATCTGGTCGCCGAACCTTTCTTCAATGTGATGGAACTCGGGCGTCGGTACCCGGACAAAGATCACCTTGCCGGTGGCGTGGCTAAAGCGCGTGGGTTTGAGCCAGGTGTCGTAGGAGTGGCGGCTGATCTTTTTTTCCAGCGCTCCGAGGATTCGGAGCCACGGGTTCATAGTTGCGGTAGCGGTCGCAGTCGATAAAGGCATTCTGAAGTTGGTTCCTATTGCGAGCCGGCTGGGGCCACGCGATTACGATCCATCACTCAACGGAGACTAGGTCTTGCTCGGCACGGGCGCTGCAGAGCACTTGAACATTTCGTTGTGCAACAAAAGCTCTAATCGGCTGGAGGGCATACTAGCACGAACATTCTTCCCACGGAACGCGAAGAAAAAAATTTTTTGCAGCAAATTATTTTTCGCAACGCCCACAACAAATTTCTGTCAAGTGATTAATTTGTAACTGCCACAAGAGCGGTGCAACGGCCCAACCGTCAAAATTTTCTCTCGAACTTCCCGGCAAGATAATTTCATGCTGGCCACGCTCCACATTTTCGGGAACGGGGGGAAATTCATTGCCGCCGACGGCGACGAAGGAATGGATGACTTCGGATGGATGCTTACGGCGTATTCCTACGCGCCCGGGTCTGTGCCCTCGCCCAGGAGTTCTATGATCCGATCCAAGAGGAGACCTGGATCCAACGGCTTTCGCAAGACCTCGAATGAGTATCCTTTCCCTTTAAGGTCATCGCTCATCCGTGAGAATTCCGGTTCGGCAGTATGCCCCGAAAAGAAGAGTAAAAAGCAATCAGGGCAATGGCGCTTGATCAGCGCGCCGGCCTCAAAACCGTTCATGCCTGGCATCATGACATCCGAGAGCAGGAGATCGGGGCGGAATTCCTGCGCTTGCGCGACGGCCTGGCTCGCTGAGTGCGCGCTTTGAGTCGTATAACCGTATACCTCAAGGATCAGGCGAAGCGCTTCCGCAATGAATTCGTCATCATCAACTACGAGAATCTTGCGTTTCAAATCAAGGCTCCCCGGCGCAGAGGGCTCCCGGACGCTTTAAGCATTGCACAGCGGGGTAGTTCCACTCTGTTGGATAGCCGACACAACAAACCATGCCGCGGCCGGCGAAAAACGCACGTCTCGCCAGGCGTCATCGAGAGCGCTCAAATCTGTTTAACAACCACTCTGATTTCCTTCAGCATCGAACTTGGAATGGGTCCGAAAACGCGGAAAGAGTCGAAAGGAAGCGCCGCCAAACAATCTCGCCCTGAACCGGCGGTGACCAACCTGATCCTCAATGCGATACCTGCGAACGAGTATCAACTGATCCAGACGAGCCTCGAGCCGGTGACAATGGACTGGCATGTTGCTCTGCACAACGCCAAGGAACCCATCGAATTTGGATACTTCCCCAATGGGGGCGTTATCTCTCTGGTGGTTCCCATGGCCGATGGCCGATCGGCAGAAGTCGGAATGGTGGGGAGAGAAGGATTTGTCGGCGCGGTCTTGGCGGGCGGTTTGGACCGAAGCCCTCATCAGGCTTTAGTGCAAGCATCTTCCACCGCAATGCGGATTCGAGCATCTCTGCTTCAGAAAATTCTTCCCTCGATACCCCAACTGTGGACTCTTTTGACTCGCTATGCCATCGTGCAGGGGATGCAACTGGCACAGACGGCGGCTTGCAATCGCCTGCACAACCTCGAGCAGCGCCTGGCGCGGTGGCTTCTGATGAGCCATGACAGAGTCAGGTCGCAAGTGCTTCCCTACACGCAGGATCTGCTGGCCATCGTGCTCGGCACGGACCGGCCCAGTGTATCCGTTGCTGTCGGAATCCTGCAGAAAAAGGGATGTATCAAGCAAAAGCGCGGCGTCATCAATATCGTTGACCGGACCAAACTGAAGGTGTCCACTTGCGAGTGCTATGGAGTAATCCAGGCGTTCAATCGCGAACTCGATCCCGAATTGCTGTAACACGGAACGGCATGACGCCGCTCGTGTGACGCTGCCCGGCGCTGTGCTACAACTGCACCCCTACGGACGTTGGCCGCAACTGGCGTGAAACGCCCGCATTCCTTTATACTTTTTATTTGCCCTGCGCAACAGATTCCGAGTAGGAGTTCCAGAGCCCAATGCCCAAGCGCACGTTTCAGCCCAACCGTCGCCGTCGCTCCAAGACGCACGGGTTTCGCACGCGTATGAAAACCAAGAGCGGAAGGGCCGTACTTTCCCGCCGCCGCGCCCGGGGGCGCAAGCGCGTCTCCGTGAAGCCCGGCTTCCGGGAATAGCCTTTCTGGCGGGATGCACAGGCTGTGATCCAGGCCGGGCCAGCGCCGGGCAAGTTCCCGAAGTCTTCACGACTGCTGAAGCATGCGGACTTTCAAGCGGTATACGAGCTGGGGAAGAAGCATTTTTCCGGGAACGTGACGGCGTTCTACCGCGAGCGCAAGGACTCAGGCGGCCCGCGCATCGGCTTGGCCGTGGGCAAGGTACTCGGCGGCGCGGTTCAACGGAACCGCATTCGCCGGCGCTTGCGGGCGGTGGTCGGGCGGCGGCTGGGTTTGATGGCGCGCCCGCTGGATGTGGTCATGCATCCCCGCAAGTCGGTTTTGGATCTGGAGTTCTCCAGGCTGGACGCGGAGATCGAGCGCTTGTTCTCCAGCCTCCAGAAAGGAAAGACGCGATGAAGTCGGCGGCCACGGCCATTCTGAGATTTTACAAGGGCCTGGTTTCACCATTGCTCCCGCCCGCATGCCGCTACGTTCCGACATGCTCCGAATACGCGGCGGAAGCGGTGGTCCGTCACGGATTCTGGCACGGCGCTGCCCTGGCCGCGTGGCGCGTGCTGCGCTGCAATCCTTTTGCGCAAGGCGGCTATGACCCTGTGCCGAAAGACTAACTGAGAAACGAAACCCTTGACCGAGTACAAAAACCCCCAGAGCGATCCCGGATCACAGCAACGCCTGCTGGTGGCGCTGTTGCTGATGTTCGCCATGGTTTTGGCCGTGCAGTATTTCATGCCAAAACCCCCGCCGCAGCCGGAGCCAGCGAAGCCGGCAGGCCAGGGACAAAGTCAGCCACAGCAAGGTGTGCCCTCCACGGCTGCACCCACTCCCCAATCTGCGACCCCAGCGCCTGCCAAAGCTGCGGTCAAACAAGCGGCCACCGAGACTGAAACCATCCTCGAGAACGACTACTACAAAGTGGTCTTGACCAATCGCGGAGGAGTCGCCAAGTCGTGGGTACTGAAAAAGTTCAAGGACAACAAGGGCAACCCTCTGGATCTGGTGAACCCTGCCACCGCAGCGCAACTGGGATATCCACTCTCGTTTTTTACCTACGACAAAAATCTTGAAAAGAAATTGAACGAAAGCCTCTATGTGGTCGTAGCGGCAGGCAGCGCCGTGAGGTTCGAATTTTCTGACGGCGATACCGTGGCCCGCAAAACGTTCCGCGTGGACAAGATGTATGTCTTGGGTGCAGAGACGGAAGTCATCCACCAGAGCCAGCGCGTGGCGGCGTTTCCGCAGTGGCCCAGCGGTCTCGGTGATTTGAGCGAGGCCCGGAGCTATGCCAATGCCAGGATCGATTGGCAGCGCGATGGAAGCATTGAGCACAAGAGCGCGGTCTCAGGCTGGTTCTTGACCGGCAAGAAATGGATCGCGGATGGCGAGACCTTCCACGGCGTGTTCGAGTGGGCGGCCGCGGCCGACCAGTACTTTGCTGCGGCCTTCATGCCTGAGGATCCCAAGGACGCGGTTGTGGTCTCGCTCAACAATCCTTTCGAGATTCCCAAAGACCCCAACAAGCCCAATGACGCGAAAGACAAAGTGAATGTCCTGGGTGTGGCCGTAGGCAGCGTCCAGGGTCCGACGCGGGTGCGCGTTTTCGCAGGCCCCAAGACCGTAGATGTGCTGGAGAGCACACTGGCCCAGCCCCGCGGCCCGGACTTGCGCGGCATGACGGACTTCGGCACTTTCGGTTTCATTGCCCGTCCGCTCTTTCTCTGGCTGCGCTGGACGTACCAGCACTGGATCCCCAACTGGGGATGGGCCATCGCGTTCCTCACCGTGGTGATCACCATGGTGTTGCTGCCGCTGCGCATTTCCAGCATGAAGTCGTCGCTGAAGATGCAGAAGATCCAGCCGCAGATCAAAGCCATCCAGGAAAAATACAAACGGTACAGCATTACCGATCCGCGCAAAGCGGAGATGCACAAGGAAATGCAAGAGCTGCAGAAGCGCGAAGGCGTCAACCCCCTGGGCGGCTGTTTGCCAATGTTGCTCCAGATGCCGTTTCTTCTGGCGTTCTATTCCATGCTGGCCAACGCCATTGAATTGCGCCACGCCAGCTGGCTGTGGATCAGAGACCTGTCGGCTCCGGATCCCTATCACATTCTGCCCATCATCATTGTGATCACCATGTATCTTTCCACCAAGAGCATGCCGCAAGGCGGCATGGACCCGGCGCAGCAGAAGATCATGAACCTGATGGGCCCGGCCATGATTGGCTACATGAGCTGGTTTTTTGCCGCCGGCATGTGCGTCTATTGGGCCATCAGCAACTTGCTGGGATATGTGCAGCAGGTGGCCATCAATCGCTCTGAACTGGGACGGGAAGTGCGCAAGAACCTGGAGAAACGGGCTGCGCGCAAAAGCAAAAAATGAGTGCGGCGGGCTCGAGCCCGCGCCTTGGGGACGACCACATGCTTCAGGACAAAGTTGCGAGCGCCAAGAGAATCGATTCGCTGCTGAAGACCATCATTGCTTCCGGCGGATTCAAGCTGAAGTACCGCATCACAGTGAACCCGCCCGTAGCCCCGGGACAGGAACTCTCCACGCCGGAGATCCTGGTGGAGCTGGCCGGCCCGGACAGCGATCTGGTGCTGGAACGTAGCGCGGAACTGCTGCGCTCGCTGGAAGTCATCGTCCATGAAGTGTTGCGCGCCCATTCCGAGGAGCACGACAAGATCGCCTTCGACTGCAAGGGCTATCGCGCCGCGCGCCAGCAGGAACTCAAACTGGCGGCCCAAGTCGCGGCGGAGCGCGTGCTGCGTACCGGCACCCCGTATTCTTTCGCGCCGATGTCTTCGCGCGAGCGCCGGCTGGTCCACTTGGCGTTCCGCGACCATGAATCCCTGATTACCCAGAGCGAAGGTGAAGGCACCCGCAGGTACGTGGTGCTCTATCCGAAAGATCACAAGCCTCCCAAGCCGCTCGGGCGGCGCTAGCCTATTTTTCACTGCAGTGTAGTCCGCAGGAAGATCCATGACGCAGCCCTTCCGTCGAAGAACGGCTGCAGGCTAAGGTCACGGCTGTCGATAGCAACAGTGGAAATGGGATAGCCGATTCCATCGCCGGCTGCTCGCGCCGGATTTAAACTACCTCCATGTCAACCACCGTAGCCATGCTCAGGGAGGTTTCCCTCTTCGAGCTTCTAGACGACCAGGAACGTGCGTCGCTGGCGGAGAGAATGGACTGCCGAGATTTCAAGCAGGGCGCCGTCATTTTCGAGTACGGCGATCCCGGCGGCATGATCTTTATCCTGCGCAGCGGCGAAGTCGAAGTGTTCGTGGAGAACCAGGAAGGCGAGAAGATCGTCCTGGCGGAAAACGAACGCGGCGACGTTGTGGGCGAGCTTTCTTTTCTCGATGGCGGCCACCGCACTGCCACCGCCGTGGCCCGTACCGACGCACAGGCGCTTACCATGCATCGCGACCGCCTGCTGGAGTTTATTGATAGGCATCCTCACGCCGCCATTGACCTGCTCACGGTGGTGGGGCGCCGGCTTCGGGCGACCGACGAACTGCTGCGCACCCACGTCTCCCGCAACGTCAACGTGGAAATCGCTGAGCAAATGACCGTGGGCCAGCGCGTGGCCGACCGAGTCGCGACCTTTGGCGGTTCATGGACATTCATCTTGATCTTTGCGGCGATCATGCTGGTGTGGGTGACGCTGAACACCGCGGCCTTGTTCCGCCATCACTTTGATCCCTATCCGTACATCCTTCTGAACCTTTTTCTCTCCATGATCGCCGCCATTCAGGCGCCGGTGATCATGATGTCGCAGAACCGACAGGCGGCCAAGGACCGCTTGCAGGCCGACCAGGACTACCAGGTCAACCTCAAGGCGGAGTTGGAAGTCGCGCAACTGCACCGCAAGATCGACCATCTCCACGAGCGGCTGGAAGGGTACTGGGAGCAGATCAACACCCACCGCCCGCCAGAGGCGGGCGCGGCGGGGAACCCCCGGGAAAAACAAAAGCCGTGAATCTTGACGACACCATCGTCGCCGTGGCCACGCCGCCGGGACGCGGCGGCATCGGCGTGGTGCGTCTATCCGGTTCGCAGGCGCGCGAGATTGCAGTTCCTCTGCTGCACTTGAAGCATGAGCTCGAGCCAGGCCGGGCGGTCTTTGCGGAACTCTTGGAGCCGGCGAGCGGCGAGCGCATTGACGAAGTTGTCGTCACCTACTTTGTCAAGCCGCATTCCTACACGATGGACGACGTTGTCGAAATCTCCGCGCACGGATCGCCGGTAGTTCTGCGGCACATCGTCGAGCTGGCTACCTCCGCCGGCGCGCGCCTGGCGGAGCCCGGGGAGTTCACGATGCGCGCCTTCTTGAACGGCCGCATTGATCTCACGCAGGCAGAGGCGGTGCGCGACCTCATCGAGTCGCAGACCCTGTACCAGGCCAAAGTCGCGGCTCAGCAACTGGAAGGCGCCCTCTCCAAGCGCCTCCAGCCCATCAAGAAAAAGCTGGTGGAGCTGATCGCGGTGATGGAAGCCGGCATTGATTTTGCTGAAGACGACATCGCCGTGCTTCCTGGGCGCGAGATCATGACGCGCATCGCGAGCGTGCGCGATCCGCTCGAGCAACTACGGGCGTCGTTTGCCTACGGCAAGATCGTGCATGAAGGCCTGACGCTGGCTATCGTGGGCCGGCCCAACGTCGGCAAGTCCAGCTTGTTCAACCGCCTGGTGGAGCGCGAGCGCGCCATCGTGACCGCTACGCCCGGGACCACGCGCGACCTGGTCACGGAGACCGTAGCGCTGGGCGGGATTCCCATCAAGCTGGTAGACACGGCCGGCATTCGCCCTTCCACTGACGAAGTCGAGAGCATCGGCATCCGCAAGTCGTATGAAGCGTTGAGCGAAGCCGACATGGTGCTGGTGGTGCTGGACAGCACGCGTGAGGTTTCCGCTGAAGATCGCGAACTCATCGGCGTCTGTGCCGGCCGCCGCGCGCTGGCCGTGGCCAACAAGTCAGACCTGGCAGGCGCTCATGCGCCGCAGCTCAATGGCTTCAAGATCTTTCG
>DATFQZ010000092.1:0-2094 GCA_035263765.1 Candidatus Angelobacter sp.
CGGAAGTTGAGTACGTTTTTGCGCACCCCAATAACATTGCCCCTCCCTGTTGGGCTGTGGGCAGGTGTGCTAGAAAAACCCGGCCGGTGGGGGGAGGTGGCCGCCGGGCAATCTCTCGATCTGGGACCGAGGTCGCCCAGGTGTTCCTGCGCGAGGTCAACCTACCGATTTTCAAGAGAATCTCCTGAGTTATTGCTTGGCTGACTGGCTTCCCATTAGCAGACGTAACGGCATCAGCGGACCGACTGGAATGTACTCGTGATCCAGCAGGTTCTCTTTGGCAAGCGGCAAAGACTCCATGATGGATTGCGCCTCTGCGACGTCTCTCGTGTTTAGGAGGAAAATACCTCCCGTGCCGTCTTCTCGCGAGTACCATTCGCGGATTTTCCCGTCGAGATAGAGTTGAACCGTCGCACGTATCTCGACGGGCATGACGGCCATGACTCGCTCGCGTGTTACGCCGGGCCTTGCTTTTAGCAGCGCAAAGACTCCGATCGTCGTTGAAGTGGAGGTTTGACTTTGGGCGTGGATAGTGCGTTCGCCCGCTTCGATGATTGTATCATTCATAATGGTCTTGGTTGTTGTATTGTTCATTACGGTACTTCAGGGAAAATTGTTGCCTGGTCATGCTCAATGCGCTTTTCGGACTGCGGCGACGGCATTTTTTGAAAGTCCTTTCTCGAACTTTTCGATCAATGCCGCCAGAGCTTCCGGCTGCTCATGCGTGGTGAGGTGACCACCCGGCAAACGTTCGATCTGGAGGCCGAGCTTGCCCAGTCGTTCCTGCGCAAGGTCAACCTGCCGGTGTTCAAAGGGGTCTTCGTCGCTGCCACCCACCAGGAACGGGAACTGATCGCCATAGGCCTTGAAGAGGCGGCCGAGGTCGAGCCGGTCGCCTTGCGCTTTGTGATCGGCCGCGAAGCCGGCGGCTGCCGCCAGGTAGAACAGGCCGTCGTGGCGGTCCAGGGCGCGATGAAGCTCGCGGATTTCGGCGTCCGTTACGTGATAGCCTTTGGACCACAGCTTCCTTATTCCTGGCATCCACTTGAACAACGCGAAGGGCCGGCCCACGCCCCGGCGGGCCTGCTCGGGAAGGCGACGCAACATCGGCGTCGTGTACCAGGGATGCGTGTGCCCGTCGGTGAAAAGTCCGCCATTGAAGATGAAAACCCCGCGGATGTCAGGCCCGTTCGCCGCTTCGCCCCCCTCCGCCCGCTCAAGCCGGCGTCGCAAGTGCTCCAAAATGACAAGCGAGGAAAAGTCAAAGGCGACCAACGTCGTTGACTGGACACCGAAGTGGCGCCAGGCCGCTTCAACCAGGTCCGTGCGCTCCGCCGTGGAATACGCGTAGTTCTTCGGTTTGTCACTATCGCCCATGCCGACATATTCGGCGAAGAGCTTGGGCATTTGGGCCGCTTTCGGCAGATGCGGCAGCACCTTGGACCACCCAAATGAGCCATCGGGAAACCCCGGCAGGAAGGAAACTGCATGAGTGAGGTCTCCTTCCCTCCGCAAGAACACGTTGAGCGGAGCGCCCCGTTCTGGAACGAAGGCGCGCAGCTTCGGGTCGTAGCCGATTCGTTCGCCGCCCGCGAACCAAGCTTGCGCGGACGAGATCTCGCGGGTCTTAGCGGCCAATCTTGCGAAACGTTGATCGGTTAACGCACGTCCGATGGAAGCGTTACCGTTTAGTTTGGTTGTGATCATAATTGTCTCCTTCCTTTGGTTGTTTGTTTTCGAGATTCGTTAATCATATTTCTCGCGGGTTTATGAAATTGTTGAGCCGCTTTCTTTATTTCACGAAGGGAAGCAGCGTTTGAACGCTAGCAGCCATTTGGGATTTCCATGCAACGGGAGTTTTGGTGTGCATATACACTAAAATGTTTTAGAAAACCAGACTTTACGGTTCAGGTGTATCTAGTTCTCATCTTTTCCTTTCTCGCGCCTTGGGCAAAAGCCGAAGCCTCTACAGTTACGACGAAGGAGCGAGCGCCTTCAGGACATCTGGTCGTGGATGACCCTGTGAACCCCTGGAGGGTGTTTGGTTTGGCTCCAACGAAGCCACCCTCGACCGGGCACGCAAATCCAAACCGC
>DATFQZ010000093.1:0-3466 GCA_035263765.1 Candidatus Angelobacter sp.
AGGTTGGCAGCGAAAATCATCATCCACGCGGGCACCGACTATGAGAGCATCTGCATCGCGCTGGCAGTAAAGGAGATCAACCAAGAGGCTCCCATTGTGGTCCGGGCCAACGATCCAGGAAAGGAAGTTGACATCGAACGCGTGGATCGCGGTCGCGTGGTTTGCATCAAGGCGGTTGACGTCCCCATGATCGTGCGCGAGATCCACAATCCCGGAGTCAGCCGCGTCCTCGAAAATCTGCTCTCGCCGGAGGGCCAAGACCTTCGCAGCATGCGTGTGCCGCCCGGAACGGTCGCTTTGAGGTTTGGCCAACTCGCTCATACCTTCCGCGAGCGGCACGGTGCCATCCTCATCGGCATCCGGACTTCCGGAAATCCTTTGAATGCCCAATCGATTTTGAATCCTGCCTTCAACGCTACCGTCGAGGGGGGCATGTTCTTAGACTATATTTCCCGGAACCCGGTGAAGATCGATTGGGGAGAGATGCAGGAAATCCTGGCTGATCCGAGGCAATAGGGAGAGACGATGCTGGAGAAACTATTGGCGAAACATCACATCCAGAGACTCGACCTGAACTCGGTCCGCGTTAAGCTCGTGGAAAAGCGCGCGCCGGCAAGAGATTTACCAGGACTACGATGTCGATGCAGTGTCGTTTGATTTTCCAGAATTCTCTGGCTCCGCCGCTTCCGATCACCATCATCACACTCAGTCTCACGACAGCCATTCCCACGGTAGCGACGCGACCGGCCATGATGCTGGAGGGCATCCAGGGGATAGCGGCCACGGGGGGGACGGCGGCTATGGTGGTGATGGCGGCAGCGATGGTGGTGGCGGCGGGGATGGCGGTTGTGGCGGTGGAGGCGGGTGCGGCGGTGGCGGTTGTGGCGGCGGTTAAGAACACCGCCATTACTGGTTCACCAAAATGCCGGTCTGGAAGCCACGTCTCTATTCCTTCTTGCTGCGTCGCGCATTCCATTCTTCCGCAGTGATCTCCCATATCTCGGACGGCCAACGGCCGGACACATAGTCGCGCTCCTCGGTTTTAATCACGCGCATGCCTTGCTTTTCCGAGATACGCCGCGATGCGATGTTGCCGACGGCTTTCGGAACACGCAGCACGGGGAACTTCAGCGTGTTGAACCAGAAGTCGGTGACGGCATCGGACGCTTCGCTCATAAGACCTTGCCCCTGCCAGGGCAGCCCCATCCAGAAGCCGCGATTCTTCTCGCCGCGTGAAAGGCTGATATGGCCGATCAGCCGGACAAGATCGGTCTTGAGACGCAGCGTCCAATGCCAGGAATCGCCCCTCTCCATGGCGGGCAAGGAAACGTCGCGCAGGAACGTCAGCGCACCATCGGGGGGATATGGCCACGGCACCCGGCTGTTCAGAAAACGCACGATCTCCCAATGCGGAAAAAGGCCTTGGGTTTGCTCGGCATCAGCCAGTTCCAAGGGGCGCAGTATGAGCCGCCGCGTTTCAAGCTGAGGAGTCATATCCCATGGTAATTGCAAAGCCCGGATGCAGCCATGAAGCCGTCCAGAATCCCATTGAGCCCACTAAGAGTTACATAGACACGGTTTATGCGAACACTCGAGCGAAGTTCGAGGCAGTGATTGCGTAAGCGAAACTCGTTCGTCCGCTCGCGTCGGTCTTGGTCCCGGTTCGTATCCCGCCTATCTTTTCCAAGGCCCTCTGCGAGCGCCAGTTCTGTGGACCAACTAGAAAGATGACAGTGTTAACGAATCGGAAGGCGTGTTGCAGCATCAGCCGTTTCATTTCCCTGTTGTAGACGCCACCCCAGTGGGATCTCGCCAGGAATGTCCAACCGATTTCGATCTCGCTCTTTTCTTTGTCGTATCCGTAGAATCGCGAAGACCCGATCACTTGACCATCTTTGCGATCGATGGCGATCAGGGCCCCACCGGAGTCAAGGGCCTCGCGGAAGAAGAGCGTGAAAACATCTTCCTTGTACCGGTCTTGAGCTGGATGTTGTTCCCAAACAAGTGGGTCGGCAGCCACCGCATAGAGGACACTGAAATCCTCTGCTCGAAGCGGCCTTAGTCTGACGAGTTCACCTTCCAGGGTGGGCTGAAGATCAAAGGACAAGGCGATTCCGGATTCTTGGTCTTAGGCTGGCCATCAAAAAAATGTAACACGCTTGGCGTTGGTTCACCCCACCTGAGCCTTGGGCTTCTCCGCCGGCTGGCGTTCGGCCGGTTCCGTGATGAGTCGTGCGCCCTGGTTGTACGTTATGTAAGCCCAGGCCCACTCCGCCATGACCAGAAAGCGATTGCGAAAGCCAATCAGGAAGAACAAGTGGACAAACAACCAGGAGAGCCAAGCGAAATAACCGGAGAAATGCAGACGGCCTAAGTCGGCCACAGCGTGGGACCGTCCAATGGTGGCCAGCGAGCCCTTGTCCCAATACACGAACTTCTCGCGGGGCTTGCCGGCCAGGGACCGTTTGATCTGGCGCGCGGCAAACTTGCCCATTTGGATGGCAGCAGGCGCTACCCCGGGGACCATCTTGGTGTCGTCAAACTTCACGGCAGCCAGGTCGCCGACGACAAAAACTTCGGGATGGCCAGGCACGCTCAGATCCGGCTCTACCAGAACACGGCCGGCCCGGTCGGTAGGCGCTCCCAGCATTTTACCCAGACCCGAAGCCGAGACTCCGGCACCCCATAGAATTACATCCGCTGGGATCTTCTCTCGCCCCACGGTAACCACGCCTGGTTCCACGTTCGTCACCATGGCATTGGTGCGGACTTCCACGCCCATCTCTGTAAGCTGTCGTTCTGCGCTGGCGGAGAGATCTTCGGGATAGGCCGGCAGCACGCGCGGCCCACCTTCCAGGAGCATGATCCTAGCCTTTGCCGGGTCGATGGCGCGAAAATCGTGCTCCATGTAACGCTTGGATATATCGGCAATGGCGCCGGCCAGTTCCACTCCGGTGGGCCCGGCGCCGATCACTACAAAATTCAGAGCCGGCGACGGCCGGCCGGCAATAGCTTCGCGCTCTGCGGTCTCAAACGTCAACAGCACGCGGCGGCGGATTTCAAGAGCGTCCTCTATGGTCTTTAGACCGGGAGCAATCTGCTCCCACTCGGGACGTCCGAAGTAGGCGTGTGTGGCGCCGGCTGCCACGACTAGGTAATCGTAGGGGAGATCAAGACCGTCAATCCGCACCCGGCGCTTTTCCAGGTCAAAACCGCTCGCCTCACCCAGCAGGACCTCCATATTCGCATCCCGCCGGAGGACGGCGCGTATTGGTGACGCGATCTCTGCCGGGGAGAGCACTGCCAGCGCGACCTGATACAGGAGCGGCTGAAAGGTATGGTGGTTCTTCCGGTCCACCACCGTCACACGGACGGGGGCCCTGCCCAGGGCCTTGGCGGCGTTAATCCCGGCAAAACCGGCCCCCAGGATGACTACTCGCGGCCCACTCGGGTTCTGTGTCATCAG
>DATFQZ010000094.1:0-4707 GCA_035263765.1 Candidatus Angelobacter sp.
TGAACGAGCGTGGCGGCTGCAATCGGTTTCGGCTCGCCCTCTGGAGGATGGCTATTGCGGACCTTCCCCAAGCTGTCTCAGCTTCTGTTGCGCGCTATCGCGGATGGCATTGCGGCGATCTTCCGGATCAACTGTATCGGAAGCCAGCAGCGCCATCGCTTTCTTGGCATTTTGGCGCGCCAAGTCTTTCTGACCGTCGGCAAGGTAGGCGTCGGAGAGGCTGTCGTAAACATTGGGCGAATCGGGAAACGCCGTAACGTTGAGCTTGAAAATTTCGACCGCGCCTTTGTTATCGCCCGATTGCAGATGATCGTAGCCCAGGAGGTTGACCGAGGCCTCGGAAAACAACGTGTTCTTGGGGTCTTTACGCCGGGCTTCCGTCAGCATACTTTCCACCTGGCGGGCTCCGCCGGGCTGGTCGAGCATGGCTAGGATTTTTGCCGGCAACGGAATGTGGATCTCACCCTTCGTAGCAGGCGCGTGGCCCGGGGTCTTGATCAGGGTGGTGACGTACCAATCCACAATCACGCCCCGTAGCTCGGGATGCACCCCGAACATGTCGGCTCCATGACCTCCGCGAGCATAGTGGACAAGGTTCTTCCCAGGGTTGGGGGAGATACTGTAGAGCCAGGGCACGCTGTCCAACGTGACAGGGAATTCATCGTCGTCAGCCACCGCGAAGAGCACGGGAAGCTGCGACGACTGGCGCAGAAACTGGCGGCCCGCCAAGTCGGTGCCGCCGGAGAGTAGAACCAACGATTTCACATCCGCGGGATGGCGGCGCGCGGTCTGGATGGAATTGTTGACGCTGCAACTGGCTCCCCCCAAGCCAATCACATCACGCTTGATGCCAGGTTGCGACGTCAGGTAGGCGAAGGCCATGTCGATATCACCAGGCCATTTCTGTTGCGCCTCGGCCACCTCTTGCGGGGTCGCCTTGTCAGCCGGCGTGCCGGCGCTCTCTCCGAACCCGCGCAGATCGAGCGTGAGGACGTTGATCCCAGCCGCCGCCAGTTGCTGCGCGAGTTGGTCCCACACCTTACGCTGCCGATTGCATTGGTGTAGTAACAGCACTCCAGGCCCAGGCTTGGCTGCCGGGAAATAGGTCGCTTTCAGAACGGCGCCGTCAGCCGCTTTCAGGTCAACCACCCGTGGGGTTGGTGCCTGTTGTGCGCAGGCAGCCAGCGCAAGAAGGGATGAAGCTATCAACGACTGGATAAGGCGACTAGGGGGCATGAAAGCACCTCGCGATCAAGTCTCTACCGAAGCAGAAAAAAGGTAAAGGTGGAAGGTTAAAGGCCAAGAGTCACCGGCGAGGGCGCCGGTGCCACAAGATCCTTTTCGGGGCTTCTGACTGACGGCTTTCGCCGACACCTGTTCTCCAGCCAGAAGCCCCTTTGCGTGGATACGCACCTCCTGAATACCCTCGCGGGGCGGAACGCGGCAATGCACTGGCCATCAACTCGAGATCAAATCGAGGTAAAAGCGCCGTTTCGGCTCTGGAATGCCACGAATTCAGGGCAGTTTTGAGGCTTTGAGAGGGGCCTAGAGCCGCCCTTCCCTTGGGGTCCGAAAATGGGATACCCTCGGCTTACGTATCGCCCCTTATCACGTCCAAGTAATAGCAAGTAGAGATGATTACAAGGACGGGACGGGAATGCCGGCCGGATCGGTGGTCTTAGAGGCGTCGGTTGGCGCAAGCGGTGCGAAAGGGAACTCCCAGCGATCGGGAGAGATGGTGAGTCAAGCCCTAAGCAGAGTCAACGATAGCGAACTCATTCGCGCCGCGCAGCGCGGAGACCGCGTCGCGTTTGAAGCCTTGGTACGTCAGTATGACCAGGCGGTCTTGCGCTTGGCCCTGCATCTGACCGGGTCAGAGGCTGACGCCCGCGACATTTACCAGGAAGCCTTCCTCAAAGCCTACCGTCATATTGCGAACTTCCGTTTTGAATGCTCGTTTTATACATGGATTTATCGCATCGTAACCAATCTCTGCCTGGACCATCTGCGCAAGCGGCAAACGCGCCGCGAAGATCCGCAGACGGTCACCGGTTCCGACGGCCGGGAGATGGACGTCCTGGAGCGCGTGGCCGACGAGCGCTCGGGCGCCAATCCCGAACGCGACCTGATGCGCCGCGAGTTGGGCGCCAGAATTGCCCATGCTTTGACCCGGCTGACGCCGCGCGAGCGCATGGTTTTTGAACTGAAGCACTATCAAGGCTTGCGGCTGCGGACCATCGGCGAAATGTTGAATACCACGGAAGAAACGGCCAAGAACACGCTGTTCCGGGCTACGCAGAAATTGCGCGGCGCGCTGGCGCCCATGCGGTAAGCAAGGAAGAAGGACGAAAGAAAGCGGGGAACGATTATGAATTGCGAGTGGACCAGAGACAACATTGTCCTGTACATCTACGAGGAACTGCCGGACGACGCCAAGTTTGCGTTGGAGCGCCACATCCAGCACTGCGTGACTTGCCGCAAAGAGGTGGAAGCGGCACGCGAATTCAAGGACAACATGTCCGCGCTGCCGGCCCAGGAAGTCTCCCCGAACTTCCTTACCTCCAGCCGCATGGAATTGCAGGAAGCCCTGGAGCAGGCCCAACAATCCCGCACCTGGGGCCGTTTCGTCTTCGACTTCGCCGGTTGGATGCACCAGATTAAGCTGGCTCCTGCCCTGACCGCGGCGTTGTTGATCATTGGGTTCGCGGGAGGAACGATCACGACCTATCAAGTGACCAGCCAAGCGCGTATTAAGGACCCAACATCCACGGCGCAGCCGCTTTCGCAACTCAACATCGGGGCGATCACGTCCGTGGTTCCCCAGTCAGACCCGAACCGAGTGCAGATTACGTATGACGTTGTGCGGCCGCAGACGATGGTCGGCGACCTCAATAATCCAGACATCCAGCAACTTCTGCAGCTTGCTTGCCGGAACACCGGCAACGCCGATGTCCGCCTGGGCTGTTTTGACATGATGAACAGGCTGACGAAACAACAGCCCGAAGACAAAGAGGTACGCGAAGCCCTGATCTATGCGTTGCGTTACGACAGCAATCCCGGCGTTCGCCTGAAGGCACTCGGGGGGCTCAGGGGTTACGTCAAAGACGATGTCCACGTGCGCGATGCGGTGTTGGAAGCATTGATGCATGACACCAATGCGGGCGTTCGCGCGGAGGCCATCGGCATGCTGGATCCGGTCAAGGCCGATAGCAGTGTGCGCGATACGTTGCTGGTGCTGGCGGAGCGTGATCAAAACAAATACATTCGCAGCGAATCCAAGCGTATTCTTGGGAGCACGCCGAACCTGGACTAAAAGGAAACTCAACGAACCAATGAACAAACACCTTCAAGTCGCGACGCTGATTGTATCGGCCAGTATGGCCGCAGCGGCGCAAACTTCTGACAGCCGCATTTACCGCTCCGGCAACGAATGGATCCAGGAAGTTCACGGCTCTCTTGCCGCAGCCAGGACAATCAAGGTAGTTTCCAGCGCGGGCGCGATCCGGGTCCAGGGAGCGCAGCAAAACAAAGTGAGCTATATCATTCGCAAGCATGTGCGCGCCGGCTCGCACGTTGGCTCGGAAGAGGCAGCGCGCCGCGAATTCGACAAGATCAGGTTTACGGCCGGCTCCGGCGAGATTGCCGTGCTCCGCGCGGAATGTGAAGGCTACAGCAACAGTTACATCGATTTCGAGATCCAAGCGCCGACGCAAACCGCCTTCGTGGTGCTGAAGACGGAAGGCGGCTCCGTTTCCGCGCTGGGATTGAACGGCAGAGTGGATGTGGCCACCGGCGGCGGCAGCATCAATCTCGATCAGATTGGCGGCGCCATCACTGCCGAGAGCGGCGGCGGCAGTGTCGAGATCGGCAAAGTGGGAAGCAACGTTGAGGTGTCCACCGGCAGCGGCAGCATTCATGTCGACTCTGCGGGAGGCCGAATTGCCGCCAGTTCCGGCGGTGGGAGCTTGCGCATTGGCTACGGCAAAGCCATGGTACTCGAGACCGGCGCCGGCTCTATCGTTGTGCACAAGTGCGACGGCCAGCTCAAAGCCGAGACTGGCGGTGGCAGCGTGGAGTTCCATGAGGTCGCGGGACCCGCTAGCATCGAAACCGGCGGCGGCGGCATTAAAGTGTGGTCGATCAGCGGCGGGCTGCGTGCCGAGACAGGCAGCGGTCCCATCATGGCGACGCTGGTCCGCGGAGGCTCCGCCTTTACCGCATCGCGTCTGGAAACCTCGGTGGGTGACATCATTGTCTTCGTTCCCGACGGGTTGGGCGTGACGATCCGCGCCACCGTGGACGTTGCGCGGGGCAAGGGAATTGAGACCGACTTTGGCAACGACATCAAGATTCATACTTCAGGTGAAGTCGGGCCGCGGGAAGTCTTTGCCGAAGGCAGCTTGAATGGTGGAGGTCCGGTTGTGCATCTTCATACTTCCACGGGGAACATTTTCATAAGACGCAAGGGGAAAGAGTGAGACATCAACCGATAAGCGGAGGACCACTTCCATGATTTCTACCATTGCACTTGCGCTGCTCCTGGCCGGACCGGGCGCTCCTGGTTCCAGCGCATCACAACCCGACTGGCAGCAGAAGACGCCGGCGGCGCCGCCCGCGGCCCCTGCGCCCGCTGAACCGCAGGCTGGCACGCCCGCGCCTGCACCACAAGTCAAGATCGTAGCTCCCGAAGCATATGCGTATCAGGCG
>DATFQZ010000095.1:0-48172 GCA_035263765.1 Candidatus Angelobacter sp.
GCGGTCATTCTTCAGTTGCTGCCAGTCAAGATGATGGTTGTAAACGAACGCGCGGTAGAAAACGACACCGCCGTGCGGCTTGAGCGCGCGCGCGATCACATTCGCGGCGTCCGCCGGCGTGCGGTTGTACGTGGAAGGACCGAGCTGGCCTTCCGAGTCAGCTTTTACTACGACACCGCCAAAGTCCGGCACCAGACGGTAGATAGCGTCGATCTTCTTGCGCCACCATTCTTCGACCCGGGCATCGAGTGGATCAAAGGTGTCCAGGCCGCCAACCGCTTTTGGACTGCTCAGATTTACAGAGATTGACAGTCGCACACCCCAGGGACGGAAAACGTCTGCCACGCGGGCGAGCTGCGGGAGAAAACTGTCTTCCAGTACCTTGGGGTTGGCATTCACGTTGTTGATAGTGCATCCATTGATGCCGAGCGAAGCCAGCAGGCGCGCATAGTCGCGGGCACGCGTGAGATCCGTGCGGACACTCCCGCCGTCAAAGAAAATGGAAGGACCGGCGTAGCCTCGCTCGATGCGGCCATCCAGGTTGTCCCACTGGTCCACCCATCGGATGGGAGCGTAGGGCTGCTGCGCCTCATCGAGCACGCCCACATCTTGATGGCGGGCTATTTTGCCGAGAAATGCAAAGACGCCATAGAGGACGCCACGCTCGTCGCTGCCTGCGATCACGGTGCAGCTGAATCCCGCGACTCTTGCCGCTTTGATCCAGAACCCGTTGTTCTTCCTGCCGAGCTCTGGCGGGGCTTGGAGGTCGATGCCCGCAGCACGAAGATCGCTGACGGTTCCCAGCACAATCGAGGCTTCGTCGATCTGACTGCTGTCTTCCCGCAAGGTGGTGCCCAGCATTCCTCTTACGCCGCGCACCATCTCTTGTTGTGCGCTCCGCAGCAAAGGTGAATCGCTCAGCACGACCACGTTTGCCGGCAAGGAAGCGTATTTCACGCGGTCCGCTTCCGGCAGTGGTGCGTAACGCAGCCATGCTTCAGCTCCGGTTTCGGCGTGGAGAAGACAAGGGAGGAACAAGAGTGCTGCCACGATGGCGAATCCGAACGTAGAGACGTGGCATGGCCACGTCTCACCGTATGCGCTACGAAACCTTTTCCGTACCACGTGACAGATCATGCCCTCTCCGAAAGGGAGACGCGGCAATGCCGCGTCTCTACGGCCACGGTCCTTCACACCCCGATCACCACGATCACCAATCTGCTCATTAATCCGGCAACGTCGCCCCGCTGCTGATGCTGAATTGCGTCTGTGCTCCAGGCAGCTTGGAACTCGGCTGGCCGCCGCCGATCCAGACTTGCACCGTGCCAGGCACGATCTGGCGTTGACCGGTTGCGTTGACGATGCTCAGATCGCGGCCGCGCAACGTGAAGGACACGGTCTTGCGCTGGCCGCGGTCGAGATGCACGCGCTGAAAACCTTCGAGTGCGTGGCGCGGCGCTTCCGGAACGCCAGGATGCGTGAGATACACCTCGACAACTTCGTCGCTGGCCACAGTCCCGGCGTTGGCGACGTCAACGGAAACATTCACCGTTCCGTCAGCCGGCATCTCGGTTCTATCCACACGCGGGTTGCTGTAAGCGAACGTCGTGTAGCTCAGACCATAGCCGAATGCATAGAGTGGGTCTCCATCGAAGTAACGGTAGGTCCGCTTGGCCATCGAGTAATCCTCAAAAGGCGGAAGCTGATCGATTGACTTGTAAAAGGTCACAGGTAATCGCCCAGCGGGACTGAAGTCGCCGGCCAGAGCCTGGGCCACAGCAGTCCCGCCCTCCTCCCCTGGATACCAGGCCTCAAGAATTGCGGGAAGATTTTGGTCTGCCCAGTTCACCGCCAGGGCGCTGCCGTTGAGCAGTACCAGTACTGTGGGTTTGTGAAGGGCATGAACCGCTTCCAGCAAGTCCTCCTGCGGTTTGGGCAGATCGATGGTAGTGCGGTCACCGCCGGCAAATCCTTCGGCGTGAACTTTCATCTCCTCGCCTTCGATCCGGGCAGAGAGCCCGAGCACCATGATGACCAGGTCGGCTGCGCGCGCTGCCTGGAGTGCCGCCTGGGTTTCCGCTTTCGGGATGCTCCAAAGGAGGCGAGCTTCAGCAAAGCGGACTGTCTGGAAATACTCGATCTTGATTGCGTAAGCGTGATTCTGAATGAGGTGAAGCTCGCGCGTCTCGACAGTAGCCGGGCGATGGGTGGTCCAGTCTTCGGCGATTATTTTTCCATCGAGCCAAAGACGGAAGCCATCCTGCCCTGAAAAACCGAGAACGTAGTCGCCGGTCATTCTGGGTACCAGGAAGCCAGTCCAACGCACGGAATAGTTCTGCAACAACTCCGGCGTAACGCCTGCCATTGCCCAACGGAAATCAACCGTCTTATCAACCCGCGTGAGGACCGGTTGGCCGTCGAGCTTGGTATTCGAAAAGTATTCTCCCTTCAGGCCGTGCCTGGTACGGGATTTATCGGTGAACAACGCGCTGTCTGGCACCGCTTTGGTCACCGGCCCGACGAGTCCCGTGCCTTCGGCATAAATCACATGGGATTGCGGGAAGCGCTTCTGCACGCCGGCGAGAATAGTGACTGGCTTTGATGGCGTGCCGTTGTAGTTGCCTTCAAGTCCATCAAGACTGTCGGCATCGGGGCCGAGAACCGCAATCGTCTTGTAAGGATGTTTCAGAGGCAGAAAATGACTTTTGTGTTTGAGCACTGCGTTCTTCAGTAAAACCAGCGATTCCTGTGCCGTACGAAGCGCCAGCCGGCGGTGTGCTTCCGTGTCGTTCTCGTCGGCAGAGATCTTCGAATAGGGAACCATCGCCGGAGGATCGAACATGCCGAGACGGAACCTCGCGGCAAACAGCCGCTCGAGAGCGCGGTCCAGATCGGCTTCCTGCAGCAGACCCTGGCGAACCGCCTGGATCGCTCCTTCGCGATCGTACTGGTTGCGACCCTGCGGAGCTCCGCACACAAGATCCGTGCCCGCCCGCAAGGAAACAGCCGAACCTCCGGCCATGGAAGGAGCGAAGTGGTGTCCGTTGAAGACGTCGGCGATTGCGCCACAGTCTGACACGACGTAGCCCTGGAATCCCCA
Organism: Candidatus Angelobacter sp.; assembly: GCA_035263765.1. Taxonomy (GTDB): domain Bacteria; phylum Acidobacteriota; class Terriglobia; order Terriglobales; family Acidobacteriaceae; genus Angelobacter. The sequence continues at coordinate 3,101 of DATFQZ010000095.1, forward strand.
ATCCTGGCGCAGATGTTCCTGGAGCAGCGAGGCATTTGCGCATGCCGGCTGGCCGTTCACTGAGTTATACGCGCACATGACGGAATCCGCTCCGGCTTCCATGATGGCTGCGCGGAAGGCAGGGAGATAGGTGTCCTCCAGGTCATGGCGGGATACCTGGACATCCACACTATGGCGCGTAGGCTCCGGGCCGCTGTGGACGGCAAAATGTTTTGGCGTGGCTACGGTCTTGAGATATTTCGGATCATCGCCCTGAAGACCGGTCACGAACGCGACGCCGATGCGTGAAGTCAGGTACGGGTCCTCCCCATAGGTCTCCTGCCCGCGTCCCCAGCGTGGATCGCGGAAGATATTGATGTTCGGAGACCACACGGTCAGGCCGCGGTATTGGTCGGTGGAACCCTCACTGCGTACAGTCGCGTAATACTTGGCGCGAAACTCGGTGCTGATAGTGTCGGCTACCTCGTGGATCAGCGGCGCGTCGAATGTGGCGGCCAATCCGATGGCCTGGGGGAAGACAGTCGCCGTTCCTGCGCGCGCGACTCCGTGCAGGCCCTCATTCCACCAGTTGTATTCGGGAATGCCAAGCCGGGGAACGGCGGCAGCGGCATGTCCGAGCTGTGAGACTTTCTCTTCCAGAGTCATGCGCGAGACCAGATCACTCACGCGATCTTCAACCGGCAGTGCCGGGTCTTTGTAGGCGGGACCATTCGTCGCACCGGCATTTGCCAAACGTGTGGCATCCACGATGCCCCAGTACGCCAGCTTAGCCTGCAGGCGTTCGTCGAAAGGAAGAGGCAAATCGAGGCGCTGGATGAAGTAACTCTTCAGCCAGGTGTGATCATCGGCAACGCCCCAGAAAGTAACCGAGCTGATCTTACCCTTCAATTTTCGGAAGGCATTGAAGAACTCTTGGTAGCGGTATCCCTGCTGTTGCAGCAATTCTTCCGGAATCGTGGCATACCGGTTAACCCTGTCGTGGTAAACGCTTATGTCCAACTCGGTGATCTGATTGTCGACACCGAGCGCCGAGAACATATTGATGGTCTCGGTGACCGCGGCGGACGACGGATCTCTGATGTCGCTGTGCATCTGATGGCCTACGCCATCGACAGGAACGCCGCGTTTGCGCAGATCACGCACCAGGTTGTAGAGGAACGTCCGCTTGGGAACGTCGGTGGTGTCGTAGTCGTTGATGAAAAGCTTGGCCTTGGGTGCGGTTTCGCGCGTCACGCGAAAGGCAAGATCGATGTAGTCCGTTCCAGTGATTACAAACCACGGACTGCGGCGGAAGCCGTCGGGCTCGTCGGGATCGATGACCTCGTTGACGACGTCCCAGGTGTAAACGTCATCCTTGTAATGCGAAACCACCGCGCGAATATGGTTTTCCAGCCGCCGAAGAAGCAAAGCCTTGTTTTCCGGTGTGGGCGTCATCTGGTTGCCGCTTGCGTCTTTGAAGAGCCAGGGTGGAAGTTGCTTGTGCCAGCACAACGTGTGGCCTCTTACCAGCATGTGATTCGACTTGGCAAATGCCACCAGGGAATCGGCCGGCGCAAAATTGAAATTGCCTTCCGTGGGCTCTATCACTGCCCACTTCATGGCATTTTCCGCCGTGACGCTGTTGAAGTGTTTCTTCAACAGTTCGCTGTGCACGCCGCTGACGTCCCCCGGCCAGATCGCCGCGCCGACTGGGAAGTAATTCTCGAAAGTACGGTAAAGAGAGGGAAGATCGTTCTGGATATGGAGAACGTCGGTGGACGGTGCAGTTTGGGCGCAGGCTGGATATGTCGTCACAAATCCAAACAGGAATGCTAGAGCGAGGACGGGCCAGGTTATGTGGCACAGGCACTCTTGCCTGTGCCGAGGCGTCCTTCTTGACGGCAGCAAGCACCGGCAAGAGTGCCGGTGCCACACAATCTGACGCCACACAGTCTCACCGTTTTTTTGCATTGGGCACACTCATCTCACTCCCAGAAGAATGTCCACCGTTAGCTGATCAAGGTGCTCGTAAGGCAGCCTTTTTTTAACAATCGTGTCTTTGTCAAAGACATGCGTCAACAATGCTGCTGCCCCAGGTTTTGAGTAGCGGCCGATTGCAGGCACGCCCTTTGCGGCTTTGGAAATCTCCTGGAGGATTCCGCGGATTTCCTTGTCGGCATTCCACTGCGCTGCTTTCTCTTTCAGGATCAGGTACGTGCGCATGCAGCCGCGGGCGAAATCCTTCACCCCCTGGCAGTCTTCGGTCCGATAGGCATGAGCGTCAAAGTGGCGCGGCCCGTCATAACCGACATCTTCCAGGAACTTCACCAGCCAAAACGTTGACTTCAGGTTGGCCGACCCAAAGCGCAAATCCTGATCGTAGCGGCCGGGCATCTGGTCGTTCAGATCGATGTGGAAGAGCTTGCCGGCTTCCCAGGCCTGCGCGACGCCGTGCATGAAGTTCAGCCCGGCCATCTGCTCGTGGGCCACTTCGGGATTGACGCCAACCATGTCCGGATGGTCGAGCGTGTAGATGAACCCCAGGTAATGGCCGGTCGTCGCCATGTAGATATCGCCGCGCGGCTCGTTGGGCTTGGCTTCCAGCGCGAACTTAAAGCCGTAGCCTTGCTCGAGGTTGTACTCGCAAAGATAGTTGACTGCCTCACGCAGGCGTTTGACTGCGTCATCGGCGCGGCGGCAAGCGTCAGTTTCCACGCCGTCGCGGCCAAACCACAGCACAAAAATCTTTGCGCCCAGTTCCGCGCCCAAGTCCATGGCGCGCATAGTCTTCTGCAGGGCGTACGCACGCACCTCAGGGTCGTTCGATGTGAATGCCCCATCGCGGAATACGGGATGAAACGTGAGCGTGACCGTTGACATGGGAACGACGATCCCATGGTCCTTGCACGCTTTTTTGAACTCCCGCACGATGCTGTCGCGTTCGGAAGGCGTGGCGTCGATGGGAACGAGGTCGTTATCGTGCAGATTGACCCCCCATGCGCCGACCTCGCCGAGCATGGCGACAATATCCACCGGCGAAATCACCGGCCGCACAAAATCGCCAAACGGGTCGCGCCCGCGGTTGCCGACCGTCCACAGGCCAAACGAGAATTTGTGCTCCGGCTTCGGGTAGTAATAATCGTTGTTCATTGTCATGGGACTGTCCTTGTCTCGCTGTTGATCTCTGTTAGGTTCCGACGACGCTTTTTAAGCCTTTCATTCTGAGCGAGCGCTCTGATTGTGTGGCACCGGCACTCCTGCCGGTGCTTGCTTCCTTAAGTAAGGACGCATTGGCACAGGCAAGAGTGCCTGTGCCACACAATCCCGGGACTCGCTCAACATGACAACCGGTTAGGGTCACCGTCGTGAGGCAACTTGGCCTCTGAAAAACTCTTTCCTCACGCTCCCAAAATCATCTTCATTCCCGGATAAACCCTCCGATAGGCGGCGTAGCTGGCATCCATCGCGGCCACGTTGACGCCCTGCGGACGCACGCGCTCGCGGACGCGCAACGCCGCGGCGCACGCGTCATCCACCGAAGGCCAGAAGCCCGCGCCTACGCCAGCCAGGATGGCCGCGCCGTATGCCGCGCCTTCTTCCGCGTCGAGGATCTCCACATCATGGTTGTAAACGTCGGCCTGAATCTGCCGCCACAACGCAGACCTGGCGCCACCACCTCCCAGGCGGATGTTCTTAACCGGAACTTGGAGTTCGGAAAAAATCGTGAATGTGTCTTTCAAACTGAAAGCCACACCTTCCAGGATCGCGCGGACGACGTGCGCCCGGGTATGGGAAGCAGTCAAGCCAACCAGTGCGCCGCGCGCATTCGGATCGAGATGCGGCGTACGTTCGCCCATCAGGTACGGGGCCCACAAAAGACCGTCCGCACCAGGCGCCGTTGTCGCTGCCTCTTGGGAAAGCGTGTCGTACGCGTCGCTGCCGTTCTTCTCCGCGGTGGACAGGAAGCGATCACGAAACCACCGCAAAGAGAGCCCGGCTGCCTGGGTCACACCCATCACGTGCCAACGGTTGGGAACAGCATGGCAGAAGGTATGCAACCGTCCGCGAGCGTCGTACAGAGGCTCATCGGTCGCGGCGAAGACGACTCCTGAGGTGCCGATGGTTGCACTCACCGCTCCGGGCACGACAATGCCCATCCCCACTGCTCCTGCCGCCTGATCACCAGCGCCGGCGACCACGGGCGTTCCCACTGCCAAGCCGGTGGCTTCGGCCCCGGAAGCTGACACCTTGGCGCAGACTTGCGGCGACTCATACAGCGCCGGTAGAGCCGATGCATCCACCTCCGCTGCTTGCAGCACGCCGGCGGACCACTGGCGCCGCGCGACATCGAGCATGAGAGTCCCCGAAGCGTCGGCCATGTCGGTGGCCTTTTCACCGGTGAGCTTGAAGCGAACGTAGTCTTTGGGGAGCATCACCGAGCGCACGCGCTTCCAGTTGTCCGGTTCGTTGGCTCTGACCCACAGCAGCTTGGTCAGCGTGAAATTCTCGAGCGGCGGGTTCGCGGTGAGCTGGATGAGCCGCTCCCAGCCAACTTTTTCTTTGAGCTCCTCGCACTGCTTCGCAGTTCGCACATCACACCAGATCAGAGCGGGTCTTACCACCTCTCCCAGGCTGTCAAGCATGACGGCTCCGTGCATCTGCCCGGAGAAGCCGACGCACGCCACCTGTTCTTTCCGAACGTTGCCTTGGGCCAGCGCTTTTTGCACCGCAACTCTGGCGGCGCGCCACCAGTCTTCGGGCCGTTGCTCGGCCCATCCGATGTGAGGTGACGCGAAAGGCTGATGCTCCTCGGTCGCAGACGCAGTGATACGCCCCTGATCGTCTGCGATCACCGCGCGCGTTCCGCCGGTGCCTACGTCGATGCCGAGGACATGCTTTTTCACAAGTTATTCCCGCCTTTTGCCCATGACGTCCAAACCGACGGCGGTGACCAGAATTCCGCCTTTAATGATGTCCTGCACAAAATCCGGCACATTCTTCAAGGACATGCCATTGTCCAAGCTGACCATGAACAGCGCCCCCAGGCATGCGCCCAATACGGTTCCTTTTCCACCGGCGAGGCTCGCCCCGCCGATCACGCAAGCGGCGATGGCGTCCAATTCGAGCAGAGTGCCGGCGTCCGGCCCAGCGCTCCCCACCCGCGCGGTATAGATAACCCCCGCAATGGCGGTCAGAACGCCGAGGATACAGAATGTCGCAAGCACTTGCGCGCGAAGGTTGATCCCTGAAAACCGCGCGGCCTCGGGGTTGCCGCCGATAGCATAAAGGTAGCGGCCAAACAGCGTGTTCTCGGTTATGAATGCGCCTGCCAGAGCCACGACCACAAGGATGAGCACCGGAACCGGAACGCCGGCGTACGAGTTCAATGCCAGCACGAAACCGATTGCCAGCGCCGAGGGAACGATGATGCGGAATGAAATCCCGGCGAGACTCCACGATTCCAGTCCGTGACGTTTGCGCATGGAGTTGCGATGGATCACGGACACAATCACAGCGGCGACGGCGATTGCCAGCAGAGCGATTCCAGTGGCGCGGCCCAAGTACGCTTGACCGAGATCCCGGAAAGATTTCACCTCAACCGGATAGGTACCCCCACGGCTGATTCCCTTGGTTACCCCTCGCCAAACCAGCAACCCGCCCAGCGTCACAATGAAGGAGGGAATTCTTGCATACGACGTAAGCGAGCCTTGCAGTGCGCCGACCATCAAACCGATCACGATTGCCGCCAGCAGCGAAGGAACCAGGCCCCAATGCCAGTAAAACTGCGCCAGGGCCGCCGCCATTCCTGTCAGTCCGACCAGCGATCCGACCGAAAGATCAATCTGCCCGGTGATGATCACCATGACCATGCCTACCGAAATGATTCCAGTGACCGCAGCCTGGCGTATAAGATTGGAAAAATTGCGAGCTTCAAGAAAAATGCCGTCGGTCACGATGGTGAAGATGATCCAAAGCAGAACCAAGGCTCCCACCATCGTGTAGGCGCGAGCAGCGCCGGCAGGGAAGCGCCACCGTTTCTTCCCGGCCTCCGCCGGTTCTACCGGCAGCGAAGATGTTGCCAGCGCAGCGTTCATGTTTCCGCTCACTTTGGTCTCCTTCATCACGCGTGGGCCTGATGTCCCGTCGCGCATGCCATGACGGCGTCAGGACTAGCGGTGTCTCGGGTGAACTCGCCTGTAATCCTTCCCTGGTAGAGCACAAGAATCCGGTCGCAGAGACCGAGGACTTCGGGGAGCTCTGAGGACACCATCACCACCGCCAAACCCGACTGCGCGAGCTGGTCAATCATTCCGTAAATCTCTTGCTTCGCGCCCACGTCGATGCCGCGCGTCGGCTCATCCAGGAAAAGGACGCGCGCCTGGGTGACCAGCCATTTCGCCAGCACAACTTTTTGCTGATTCCCACCGGAGAGAGTCCCGGCGACGGTAAACAACGATGTGGCTTTGATTCGCAGGTCGTCAAACAAAGGACGGGTGGCGGCAATTTCCCGGGATTCATTGGTCACATACCGGCCGGAGACCCGCGCCAGCGACGCCAGCGTAATGTTCGCAAGGATAGTCTGGTCCAGCACCAGACCGGACCGCTTGCGGTCCTCAGTTACGAAGCCGATACCATGCGCGATGGCGTCCGCCGGACGTCTGATCGCGGCCCGTTGACCGTCAATAAAAGCCTCCCCGGTCACCTTCCCCGGAAAACTGCCGAACAGAGACATAAGAAGCTCGGTGCGGCCCGATCCCATCAATCCGGCAATGCCCACTACTTCGCCGCGACGCACCGTAAAGCTGACGTCATTCACCACCAGCTTGCCGCGGACGGCCGGGTCTTCCGCGGTGATGTGGCGTGCTTCCAGCGCGATCTCTCCGGGAGTTCGTTGGGTGGCCGGAAATACCTGCGAGACCTGCCGGCCAACCATCTTGGTGATGACTTGCTGCTCGTCCATCTCGCTGGTGAGTCCGGTGCCAACCGTGCGGCCGTCGCGCAACACGGTAATGCGCCGGCTGAGACTAAAAACTTCCTGCAGGCGATGCGAAACGTAGATAATCCCGATGCCTTGCTGGCAAAGCTTATTGAGAATCGCAAACAAGCCCTCGGCCTCCGCGTCGGTGAGGGCAGCCGTCGGCTCATCCAGCACAAGAATGCGCGCGTTGTGAGAGAGCGCTTTAGCAATCTCCACGAGTTGTTGCGTTCCTGTTCCGAGCTTCCCCGTACGCGTGCGCGGATCCAGGTCAAGCCCCAGTTCGCGCAGCAGACGCGACGCTTTCGAGTACAGTGCATTCCAGTCGACCATGCCAAAACGAGCGGGCTCGCTTCCCAGGAAAATGTTTTCGCCTACGGTGAGGTCAGGAACCAGCGACAGCTCTTGAAACACAACCGCTATACCGGCCTCTTCCGATTCGCGGACATTGCTGAAGCGGAGTGCATCGGCGGCAATGCGTATGTCCCCTTCATACTCGGCATACACGCCGGCGAGGATTTTGATCAACGTGGATTTGCCGGCGCCGTTTTCTCCCACCAGAGCATGGATTTCGCCCGGGTAGAGATCCAGGCTCACGCCGTCCAGAGCCCGAACCCCAGGAAAGGACTTCGCAATATTCCGCATTTCCAGAAGCACCGGGCGGGTTGCGAGATTCCCGTTCATAAAAGGGTGATTGGACGGTTACTGCCCGGCGGCCTTCGGCCATCGGTCGTGGGGCAGGTCACGATAGACGTCTACCGCCTTCAGAAACCCGTCTTTGATCACGGTGTCCGCGATGTTGTTTTTATCAACCGTGATCGGGCTGAGAAGAAACGATGGAACATCTTTGGATCCGTTGGCCACCTTGGCGTTTGAATCCACGGGCGAATGTTTGGCCAGGGCCACGGCGATTTCTGCCGCCCGGCGGGCCAGCGGCGCGATCGGCTTGTAAACCGTCATGGACTGTGTGCCCGCGACAATACGCTGGCAGGCAGCCAAGTCCGCGTCCTGACCTGAGACCAAAGCCTTGCCGGAAAGCTTCTGCTCTTCCAAAGCCTGAATCGCGCCTCCCGCCGTGCTGTCATTCGACGCGACAACTGCGACGACATTGTTGCGAGACTGCGTTAACGCGTTCTCCGTGTGGCGCAGCGCTTCGCTGGGGAGCCAGTCTCTGGCCCACTGGTCGGCGACAATCTTCACGTCGCCGCGATCGACCGCAGGCTTCAGAACATGCATCTGTCCTTCGCGGAGGAGGCGGGCGTTATTGTCGGTCGGAGATCCACCGATCAGAACGTAGTTGCCCTTGGGAGCGCGGTCAAAAAGGTATTTCGCCTGCAACTCACCAACTTTGACATTGTCGAAGGAAATGTAGAAGTCCAGGTCGCTGTTGCGAATGATGCGGTCGTAGGCCAGCACCGGGACGTTCTGGCGCTTGGCGCTCTCCACGATGGAAGCGGCGATCTCGCCGTTGTGCGGTACAACCACCAGAACATCCACTCCCTGCGTCAGAAGATTCTCCGCCTGCCGGACCTGGACGGAATCGTTTCCGTCGGCGGACTGCACCAGAACTTCCGCGCCCAACTCTTTGGCTCTCTCAACAAACAGGTCGCGGTCGCGCTGCCACCGCTCGAGCAGAACGGAGTCCATGGAGAAACCGATGCGAATCGGACCGTTCTTGTCGCGGGCCGGCTTGCCGCTGTTGCAGGAAGAGGTGACGAACAGCAGGCACGTGACTACAAGGAGCGGGATGGACCGAAACTGAAACATCACGCCACGCTTACGGGGCAGAAAGGCAATTTGGGGCAAGGAATCCCTCATCGTGTACGTTAACGGCGGCCCATATACTATCACGCGTTGGGCGGATTGCAAGCTTTTGTAGGGCCGGGTCGTCTCTCAATTTGAACTACGAGCAAGGGCGACGGTATCGCGGATTCACGTGGGAAACGCCAGGATTTTGGCAAAGTTGGATTTTCAGCCAGGATGCGCGCGGCTGACGGTGTTTGACGTGCTGCGCCTGCGCACGCTCCTTGGCGCTACGCCTGCGAATGCCGTGGACTGGCAACAGCTAGGGAACGTAAACAATGCTGCTGGCAAAATTGTGGTCGACATTAACACCCTCGAAGGGCGCAAAAATGCCGGGAAGTTTCTTCAGCAGCAGATTGAGCAGAGCACTGCGCAAACTCCACAATGCGGCGCGGGGCCGGAAAGCCCTCTGCACGTGATCGCCATCCTTTCCCATAGAATCCATTTTCGCGAGGCAGCGAGAAGCCCAGAATCGAGGCGGATTGCAACTGCAAGGTGTTTTACTTCCACAAAGACGATCCGGGCGTCCGCGGTGGAGATGATCTGGAGAAAATGCTAGAGCCTCTTTCTGCTAAGGTGCTCAAATACCATGATCGGCAGAGCTTCCGCGATCGACTTCTGAAATTCGTCGCGGTCATCCAACAGCTTCCCTGATCAGCACATCTATAATTCCAGCATGCGATCTTGGCGCAGTTTGTTCCTGGTTCTTAGCTTGTTGCTCCCAACCGCGTATGCGAACTCCGCCGGGCGGCCCACACCCATCTTCATTGGGCGTGAGTTAAGCGGGGCCAATGACCTTCCTGTAGAGCAGTGGCTTTCTCAAAGCCAACGCAACGAGATTCCCTGGGAAGTTTCTTTCTCCGACCCCCAACTCACGTTTCAGTTGAGGAACCGGCTCGTATTGACCGCGGAGATTGATACCGGCCGCCTACAGAAGCAAGGTATTCGAGACGAGCTGCGTTTCCTTGTGAAGGTCGCACCCAAAGACGGAAACTGGAGTGATCAGGCAAGTTACAAGGGATATTCGTTACGGCAAGCCCGTGTCCTTGGCAAGGTCAAGATGCAGACGGTCATATTCTTGCAGCCGGGCGAATACCGGGTCGCGGCGATCGCCTACCATCCGGCTTCCGGGAAGAAGAGCGTCTCGGTTCACACGATCCGGGTAAAAGGCCCCCACGCAGGCGTATCCGCGGAGCTTACCAGCGGATTGCCGATGATTGAATTCCCCAGTCTGTCGTCCAAAGATCGCGAAACCCTATTGCCGGTGAAGACGCCACGTCCCGTCCAGTTCGATTTGATTGTTGACCTCAGCACACGGGAAGAGAGTACGCAAACCCAGATGAATGCTTCGGTTCCCGCCACCGGCAGAGCGGATGTCTCGCAGCCCGCAGGGTCAACCGCTCCTCAGGATTTGGACGAACTGAGTCCTTCAGTCCCAAGACCGCCGAAACGACTCGGCACATCCTCCGAGCAAACCGGAGAGCAATTCGGACTGCTGGGGATCGCCAAGGTCCTGGCAGAGCTGGATTTTCAACCAGGATGCGCACAGGTTACGGTGCTCGACGTGCTTCGCCTGCGCACAATCCTCCCACCCACACCCGTACGTGCAGTGGATTGGCAGCAGCTAAGGAAGGGAAACACGAATGCCGACAAAGTTATCGTAAGCGTTGCCACCCTGGAAGGCAGGAAAGATGCCGGCAAATTTCTTCACGAGCAGATTGAACAAAACGTGACGCAACCGCCTCGATGCCAGCCGGGTTCAGGAAGGCCGCTTCATGTCATTGCTGTCCTTTCCCATGGAATCCGGTTCCCGCGCGGAAGCGAGAAGCCAAAAGTCGAAACCGGGTGCGACTGCAAAGTGTTTTATTTCCACAAAATTGATCGGGAGGTCAGCGGCGGAGACGATTTGGAAAAATTGCTCGAGCCGCTTGCACTCAAGCGCCTTGACGTCACCGATCCGCGAAGCTTCCGCGACCGCCTCTTGGAATTCACCGAGGCCATACAAAAGCTTCCCTAATCTCGGAACCATACCACTGATGCCACTGAAAACACGGATTGGGTCTTTCCGATGACGGCGATGCCGCGCGATGACCGGGGTCCCCAGGGCCGCGCTGCTTTTGCGCGGACTGGGGTGAGATGAGGCGATTGCGGCGATGCGTAAGCTTACCAGCTGTGCATCGTCCCATCCAGTTTGCGGTTAATCGGCAGATAAGCGCGCTGATACGGATACCTTGCGGCGAGAGTCTCATCAATGTCCACGCCGATCCCAGGCTTTTCACCGGGATGCATGTATCCATCTTTGAAGTAATAGGCATGAGGAAAGACCTTGTCCGTTTCCTCGGAATGGCGCATGTACTCCTGAATGCCGAAGTTGTGCACGCTCAAATCGAAGTGCAGCGCAGCTCCCATGCACACCGGGCTCAAGTCCGTTGCGCCGTGCGAGCCGGTTCGCACCTGATAGAGTTCGGCCAGGCTTGCAATTTTCTTGAGATGGGTGATGCCGCCGGCATGAACGACCGTGGTGCGGATGTAATCGATCAGCTGTTCTTGAATCAGCTGCTGGCAATCAAAAATCGTATTGAAGACTTCGCCCACTGCGAGCGGTGTGGTCGTGTGCCGGCGGATCAACCGGAAAGACTCTTGCAGTTCCGCGGGCGTGGGGTCTTCCAACCAGAAAAGGTGATACGGTTCCAGGCTCTTTCCCAGACGCGCCGCTTCAATCGGTGTGAGCCGATGATGAGCATCGTGCAGCAAATGGAGATCGTGTCCGAAGTCCTTGCGCAGGCGCTCGAAAAGCTTCGGAGCAAAGTTCAAGTAGTGCTCCGTGGACCACAGATTCTCGGGTGGCGCGTCCTTTTCCGCCGGCTCATAGAACAACGCGCCGCGACCCACACCGTACGTGCTTTTGAGCCCGGGAATTCCGGATTGTGCGCGAATGGCTTTATAGCCCAGCTTGAGGTACTCGCTTACCGCCGCCGCGGTATCGTCAAGGTCTTTACCGCTGGCGTGACCGTAGACCAGAACTCCCTCTCGTGACGCGCCTCCCAACAACTGGTACAGGGGAACGTTGAGCGATTTCGCTCTGATGTCCCAGAGCGCGGTGTCAACCGCTGCGATGGCCGACATGGTGACTGGCCCGCGCCGCCAATAAGCTCCCTTATAAAGGTAGTGCCAGATGTCTTCGATCCGGCGGGCATCGCGGCCGATCAGCAGGGGAAGAACGTGGTCGGAAAGATAGCTGGCGACGGAAAGCTCGCGGCCGTTCAGAGTCGCGTCACCAAGTCCGTAAACACCGTCTTCGGTCGTTATCTTGAGGGTGACGAAATTGCGTCCCGGACTGCAGACGATGACTTTGGCGCCGGCGATTTTCAAATGGGTTTCTCCACGCAAATCAGCTCACATTGTAACGACCCCTGGAGGGAGAATAGCAACCATGAACAAGGACCCCTATTCACCGCGGAGACGCGGAGCACTCCAAGGTTGGGAAATACGAAGGGAAGTAACGGATGGCACTGCGAGAGTGCCGTGGGGCGACAAGCGAACCCATTTTCTCCGCACCTCTGCGTCTCCGCGCTTCCAAAACAAGGAGCATCGTGGGTTCGGCGATGGATTCATTGAGAGTAATGCGCAAAAATCCCTATCGTGTACGTTAACGGCGGTGGTATAGTACCACGGCCATGCCCGATGGCACGGCGCCCAACCTGGAGGTTGCGGAATGATTCGTGGGTCCAGAATTAGCCTCTGCTGTAGCGCACTCGTGCTGCTCTTTTCCGCCGCGGCACTCGCCCAGACGCCTGCTTACCGGGATGCGCGGCTTCCCGTGGAGCAACGCGTGGCTGATCTTCTCAGCCGTATGACCCTGGAAGAAAAGGTCGCGCAACTGGAAGGCGCGTGGGAGAACGCGCAGTTTCACTCCGACCCCAAGACCGTCTTTATCGACCCAAAAGGAGCCTTCCTTCCCGAGAACGCCGCCGCGTTGATCAAAAACGGCCTCGGCGAGATGTCACGCCCCAGCGAGAACCGCGGAGCACGCGCCATGGCGGAGTTTACCAACACCATGCAGCGCTGGGTCAAGGAGAACACGCGGCTGGGAATCCCAATAATTTTCCACGAGGAATGCCTGCACGGCCACGCGGCTTTGCAAGGCACGTCGTTTCCGCAGCCCATCGGGCTAGCATCCACCTGGGACCCTGATCTGGTTCGTGATGTCTTCACGGCCACTGCAGCTGAAGTTCGGGCCCGCGGTGCGCAGCAATGTCTGACACCGGTCCTGGACCTGGCGCGCGAGCCGCGTTGGGGCCGGACGGAAGAAACCTACGGCGAAGACCCGTATCTGGTTTCGCGCATCGGCGTCGCGGCCATCAAGGGCTTTCAGGGTCAAGGGCCGTTCATTGATAGCTCCCATGTGATTGCCACCGCAAAACACTTTGCGGTCCACGGCCAGCCGGAAGGTGGAACGAACGTCGCGCCCGGCAACTATTCCGAGCGCGTGGTTCGCGAGTATTTCCTGAAACCCTTTGAAGCCGCGGTGAAGGAAGCCCACGTGCAGAGCGTGATGGCTTCGTACAACGAGGTGGACGGCATTCCGTCCCACAGTAACAAGCATCTGCTCGACGATATCCTGCGCCATGAATGGGGTTTTAACGGCATCCTGGTCTCCGACTACTTCGCCATAGCCCAACTGGAAGACTTTCATCACGTGGTCGCATCGCGCCCGGCTGCCGCAAAGCTGGCCCTGGAGTCGGGAGTGGATGTGGAACTGCCCTTCGACGACGCGTATGGCAGCCTGATCGATGAAGTGCGGCAGGGAAAAACATCAGAAGCATACGTCGACCGTGCCGTGTCTCGCGTCTTGCGTCTGAAATTCCTTACCGGACTTTTTGACAATCCCTTCGTCGATCCCAACTACGCGGAGAAGATCACGAACAGCCCGGAACACCAACAGCTCGCTCTCAAAGCGGCGCATGAAGCGATCATCCTGCTGAAGAACCAGAACCATCTGCTTCCGCTGGACAAAACCAAATACAAGCGCATTGCCGTGATCGGACCCAACGCTGCCGACCTTCATCTGGGCGGCTACAGCGGCAAACCGGGACGCGGCGTGAGTGTATTGCAGGGGATCAAAGACAAAGTCGGAAAGAGCAGTGACGTTTTGTATGCCGAGGGCTGCAAGATCACCGAGACTTTCCCCGACTGGGATGCCGACAAAGTCGTGCTGGGCGATCCTGCGTTAAATGCTACCCGCATTCAGGAAGCAGTGAAGGTCGCGCAAAAAGCCGACCTGGTCATACTGGCGCTCGGCGGCAACGAGCAAACTTCTCGCGAGGGATGGTCGCCTGAGCATCTCGGGGACCGCGACAGCCTTGACCTGCTGGGTAATCAGGACGATCTGGTCAAGGCGATCCTGCCGCTCGGCAAGCCGGTCGTTGTGTTTCTCCAGCATGGCCGTCCTAACTCCGTCAATACCATTGCCGAGCATGTCCCCGCGATCGTGGAGGGCTGGTATCTTGGGCAGGAAGGCGGAACGGCAATCGCCGATGTGCTCTTCGGCGATTACAATCCCGGCGGCAAGCTTCCTATCACCGTTCCCCGATCCGTGGGCCAACTGCCGGATTACTACTACCAGAAGCCGTCCGCCAAGCGCGGCTACCTCGGCAGCACAACCCAACCGCTGTTTCCTTTTGGCTGGGGCCTGAGCTACTCGACCTTCAAGTATGCTAACCTCCGCACGACGCCCGATTCGATCGGTCCGGAGGGGAGCACCAAGGTCTTAGTTGACGTGACCAACACCAGCAGCGTCGCGGGAGATGAAGTCGTCCAGATGTACATTCGCGATGAAGTCAGCTCCGTAACCCGGCCGATCAAGGAACTGCGCGGCTTCCGGCGTATTACACTCAAGCCGGGTGAGACCACGACTGTAGAATTTGCACTTGGTCCAAATGAGCTTTCGTTCCTGGATCGCGAGATGCGCCGCGTGGTAGAACCTGGGACCTTCAAGATTATGGTCGGCGGCAACTCCGTTGATCTCACGGAAACAAAACTGACCGTCGTGGACAGATGAGGCGATGAAACGCAACGGAATTCATAAGATTGCAGAACTGGCCAAGGTCTCCATCGGGACCGTGGACAGAGCACTGCATGGCCGTCCCGGAGTGAGCGAAGCCACGCGCAAGAAAGTGCTGCGTATTGCAAAAAAGCTCGACTACATGCCCCATCCGGCGGCGCGGCTGCTCTCCGGCGGCGCAAGCTTCAAAATTGGCGTCTGCATACCCAGAGAGATCCATTTCTTCTATGACCAGATGCGAGCCGGCATCTTCGACGAGGCCCGCCGCGCCAGCGGCTTCGGCTTGGAGCTTCTGTATACGCCGGTGCGCGCACTCGGAGAAGGCGAAAGCGGAGTGGCCAGCAAGCTGCTGGAGCGGGGCGTGAGCGGCCTGGTGCTTACACCCGGCGATCCGGATTCCGCGACCCCGCTCATTGATCGCGCCGAAAGCGCGAATGTGCGTGTGATTTGCATTACCACTGACGCGCCGCAGAGCCAGCGTTCCAGCGTGGTCTGCGTAGACCCGGAGCTGAATGGCCGGCTGGCAGCCGAGCTCATGTCCAAATTCGTGGGGCCCGACGCTGAAGTGGCGGTGATTACGGGAATGCATTCGACGGAAGAACACCGCTTGAAGACGGAAGGCTTTTGCGCGGGCTTCGAAACGGATTGCAGCGGTGGCAGGATCGCCGCCGTGCTGGAGGCACACGAGTCGGAAAAGGAAAGCTACCGCAAAACTTGTGAACTCCTTTCGGACAATCCGCAGTTGAGCGGCATCTACGTGAGCACGGTGAACTGCCTTCCAGTATGCCGCGCCCTTGAGGACCGGGGCCGCGCCGGCCACGTCACGCTGATCACGACTGACCTCTTCCCGGAAATGGTTCGGCATCTGCGGAGCGGAACGGTTCGCGCTTCCATCTATCAGAATCCGTATCTCCAGGGCCAGGTCGCGTTGCGACTGTTGGTGGACAATCTGCTGAACGGGATCGCCATTCCCCACGCCAGCTACTTGAATCCAGGAATCGTTCTGCGAACCAATGTTCACCTGTTCCGCGAAGCGCAGGAAGGCAATGGCATCGCAGAGCTCGTCGGCGGAAGAGCCATGTCGGCCGGAAGCTGAATGCGGTCGTTTTGGGCCATCCCAAGTCTCTGCTTGCTCGCACTCTTACCTCGAGCATTCGCGATCGGCACGCCGCGTGTCTAAAATGTCTATCCCTTGGGCGATTTCGCTCTGGTAAAGCAGGGAAATGCTGGATAATGACGCCCGCGGGAAGTGATGCTGGTCACAGCCCACAGACTTTCATCTCACATGACGTCTTCACGGACTCCCGTACGGGCCGCGAGCGAGTTGCGGAGTCGAACAGGAAAAGTTTCAGGGAGAGATATGATTCGCACGATCTTCAGTTGCTTGTTGGTTGCAGGCTGCTGTTTGGTTCCCTTACCGCCAGCGATGGCCGCGACCCGCGTGCAAATCCACGAGGAACGCCGGGTCAGCTTTAACGACGGCTGGCGTTTTCTGAAGGCTGACGCCGACGGAGCGCAAAATCCTGCATTCGATGATTCTCAATGGCCGGAAGTCCGCTTGCCTCACGATTGGGCGATCGACGGTCCCTTTGATTCCGCGCTGAATCCGCACACCGGCGCTTTGCCCATCTTCGGCACAGGATGGTACCGCAAGACTTTCATCCTGCCTGACAATCTCAAAGACCGCTTTTTCACGATCGAGTTCGACGGCGCGATGTCCGATGCCCATGTCTGGCTCAACGGACATGAGCTGGGTTCGCGGCCCTATGGATACATCGGATTCGCGTTCGATTTGACGCCGCTCCTGCGTTTTGACGGGCAAGAGAACGTGCTGGCGGTTCGGCTCAGCCCTCAGGATCACTCCTCGCGCTGGTATCCCGGGGCGGGGATCTACCGCAACGTCTGGCTGGAGATCACATCTTCCGTCCACGTGGCGCATTGGGGTGTTTACGTTACAACTCCGGATGTCTCTGACGAGAAGAGCACCGTATCCGTGAGGACAGAGCTGCGCAATCGCCGGGACCACAACGTGCAGGTTGCTCTGCGGACATCCATCCTGGACGCTGCCGGAAAGAGAGTGAGCCAAACCGAATCCGAAACCACGATTCCCGCAGGCGCGAGCGAGAAGGTTGAGAGTCGTCTAACCATCACGCGCCCTCAGCGGTGGGACGTAGACCATCCTTACTTGTACCAGCTGGTCAGTGAAGTGGTCGACGGGAAGCGTGTGGTGGACAGGTATGTAACGCCCTTTGGCGTTCGCACCATCGCCTTCGACAAAGACAAAGGATTTCTTCTCAACGGACGGCATCTCAAGCTGCAAGGAGTTTGCAACCATCATGATCTTGGCGCGCTTGGCGCGGCGGTCAACCGTCGCGCCACGGAGCGGCAACTGGAGATCCTGAAAGCCGCCGGCGTCAACGCCATCCGCACCAGTCATAATCCACCTTCTCCGGAGCTGCTTGAACTTGCAGATGAAATGGGGCTCCTGGTGATGGATGAGGCGTTCGACATGTGGCGCATTCCCAAAGTCCCGAACGGCTACAGCAAGTACTTCGATGAGTGGTCGGAGAGGGATGTCCGGGACATGGTGCGGCGTGATCGTAACCACCCCAGCATCATCCTGTGGAGCATTGGGAATGAAGTGCCGGAACAGGGCCAGCCCGATGGCTGGCAGCAAGCCAAGCGGCTCGTGGGTTTCTTTCACGAAGAGGATCCTACCCGGCCCACAACCGCGGCCTTCAATAGTTGGAGCAAGGCGATTGAAAACAAGCTGGCCGATCAAGTGGACATCCCCGGATTCAACTATCAGCCGATGCATTACGAGCAGATCCTCAAAGAGCATCCCAACTGGATCATCGTTGGATCGGAAACGGCTTCCTGCGTGAGCTCGCGGGGTACGTATCACCTGCCGATCGAAAAATACGAGAAGCACGAGTCGTTGCAGCTTTCGAGTTATGACATCATCGCGCCACGCTGGGCCTATTGCCCGGATGTGGAATTCACCTATCAGGACCGCTTTCCCAACGTGCTCGGTGAATTCGTCTGGACCGGCTTTGACTATATCGGAGAGCCGACGCCGTACTTTGGAGGCAGGGGCGCCAACAATGAGCACGATTGGCCGGCTCGTAGCTCCTACTTCGGCATGGTGGATCTGGCAGGGTTCCCCAAGGATCGCTACTACCTTTATCAGAGCGTCTGGACTAAGAAACCCATGGTGCACGTGTTGCCGCATTGGAACTGGCAGGGCAGGGAAGGACAGAACATTCCCGTCATGTGCTATTCGAATGGCGATGAAGTGGAGCTGTTTCTCAACGGCAAATCCTTGGGCCGCAAGAAACGTGGCGCCGAACTGGTTGAGATACCGGTCGGTCCCAACGTAAGTCAGGATCGAAAGTTCGAGAGCAAGTATCGTTTCCAGTGGCAGGTGCCGTTTGCGCCCGGAACACTGAAAGCTGTCGCGTACCAGAACGGCAAGCAGGTGGCGTCAGAGGAAGTCCACACTGCTGGTCCGGCCGCCCGCGTCCAACTGGTTCCCGACAGGAAAATCATCCAGGCAGATGGTGATGATCTTTCCTTCATCACGGTAAGGATTGAAGACAAGGACGGGAACCTGGCGCCGATGGCTGACAATCTTGTGCAGTTCAAGGTTACCGGGTCCGGCGTTATCGCGGCTGTCGACAACGGCAACGCAGCTACTGTCGAGCCATTCCACGCTGATCATCGGCGGGCCTTTAACGGGCTGGCTTTGTTGATCGTCCGCTCGCGGCCAGGACAAACCGGCCAGATTAGTGTCTCTGCAACGTCCGAGGGACTGACCCAGGGCGAGACGCAAATCAGCGCGGTGGCGGCGGGGAAAGATTCAGGTTCGAAATAGACGGCTCGGCGTGAATGGGCTGCGCTTTCACCAGAGTATTTTCATGCTCTGACTGGTCTTTATTTCGACCTTACTCGATAGAGGACCGCACCATGTCCAGGCAACTGGACCTTGAGCGTCGGGGTGCGTCCGAGGTTCTTGTGCTCCCAAAGATCTCGCAGGCTGTAGCTGTCACCCTCCAGTCCTAAATCCTTCCATCGATACTCGATCGCCTGGCTTGTTTCGGTCCGATTGAAAACCGCGAGATACTCCCCGTCTCCATCGGATGCCTGGGCGCGCCAGACCATGGCGGCGTCTTCTGTTGCGTTTCCCGCACGTAGGACCGGCCGGCCGTTGGATGAATGCTGGTCAACGGCGAGTATCTCTGGATTCGTCAGCAGGGACGTAGTCCAAGCATCCAGCTCAGTCAGATTGCCCCCGATCATCAGTGGCGACCTGGCAATCGACCAGAGTGTCATGAGAGTGCGCTGCTCGTCGTGTGTAAGCCGGGTCAGGCGCGGCGGTCCCCACCCAGGGGATGGTGCAAAGGGACCAATCGGAAGCATGTCTAGGTCAGGCCAGTGGCCCTGAACAGCAAGCGGCGCCCAGGCAGCGGCGCGGGAAAATTGGTCACCCACCCCCTGGGGGTAAGACTTTTCACTATGCCAAAGGTCCCAAACGTCCTCCGAGATGCGCCACATCTGGGCATGACTGCGCAGTTCATCGAGCTTGGCTTTATCCTGAGGCGCTGGTCCGGGCGAAAGGCTCAACACCATGGAGCGCTGGCTTTGGTCGATCGCGCGACTGATCATGTCAATCTCGTCGCCTTTGTATGGATGGCTTGCTATGCAGTCGACCTTGATGAAGTCAACTCCCCAGGCCGCATATTGGCGAGCGACGGACGAGTAATAGGCCTGGCCGGCGGGGTTCTGGGCGATGCCGTAGTTGTCAGGGTTCCACGGACAGGTGTCAGAACGATCGGCAGCCTGCGATGCGTGATAGTCCGAATCCGCAATCGGCAGGTCCTTGTCGACCGCCTGTTTGGGAATTCCGCGCAGAATGTGAATGCCCAACTTCAATCCCAGAGCATGCACGTAGTCTGCGAGCGGTTTGAAGCCGGCCCCGTTGGCTGCCGACGGAAATCGGTTCGGTGCAGGAGTGTACCGTCCAAACTCGTCCATCGTGTACTGCGAATTCTTCGAATTGCCGGAAGGAGTGGGATTGGTGACAAACCACTCCATGTCGATAACGACAAAGCGCCAGCCAAAGGGCTTAAGGTGCCGGGCTAGCCAACGCGCGTTGGCTTTGACTTGGGCTTCGTTGACCGCGGTGCCGTAGGAATCATAGGTGTTCCAGCCCATGGGCGGGGTTTCCGCAAGGCCTGTACGGTCGGAAGAAGCTGCTGTTCGCGACGCACACACTACCACAGCAAAGATGACGGCTGCACAGAGACGAACTTTGCAAGCACTTTTAGTCACCTGCAATTTGGAATGGGACACCCTTCCGATGATCGAAGTTCGGCCCAGACTCATTGCCCACTCATCTTGAGTTCTACCCAGGCTACTTCTTTGGCAAGCGGAATCACGTATGCGCCCCGTTCTGTGTTGAACGGTTTCACCGGACGATAAGTCCCCACGCCCTTGAGTTTGGCTGGCTCTTCAATGCGCATACGGGCGGCCGGCGTATAGCTGGTTGCCGGGGCGAGACCGACTCGCAAAGCGCCGGTCGTGGCGTTGTACTCCACGGCTTCGAATTTGCCGGCATCAAGCGTGAGCCACGCATCAGCCGGAGCCACATAAACGCGCATGCGAAATGAGTCGAGCGGCGTGACTTTGACCGTTGCGCCCTTGACTTCGAGATTGCCTCCAAAGGCCAGCCAGCCGAAGTCGGGATGCTTCACGACATATGTGGCGGTGTTGAGGGCATGGCCGAAGAAGTTCGGACCGTAATCTCCGGAGAGCGGATCGAATTTGAGCATATCCGGAAAGGCGTGGAACGCTGCTGACGCGAAGCCTTCCTGGTCGATGTTGGTGATGGCCCCCATGGTTCCGCCGTAGCCAACACGCAAGAGGTAGAAGTCGTCTGGGTGCTCGCGGTATTCGGCCAGCACGGGAATGGTGTTGATGCCTGAGCCGTAGTGATGGAGTTGCCGCTCGATTCGACTGTACTTCGCGCCGTAGAGGAAGTCCCAATAGCGGCGGGCGCTGCCGTTATATCCCCAGTTCGGCACGGTCGGTGTGTAACCCAGGATCGCGTCGAGTGTGACCTCGGCTTTCTCCTGGTAGCCAAAGTATTTTGTCCAGGCATAGACCTCTTCCTGGCCGGTGGAGTCCCACGGCATTTCGCTGCCGAAAGGATATTTTTCTTTCTTCCAGCGCTCGGCGCGCTTTCGCATCGCGGCTTCCAGAGCATCGGCTTGCGTCTTCATGCCTTCGCGTTGCAGATCGAGGAGAATCTTGAGAAATATGTCGCCTTCCATCTGGCCGAAGACCGCGTAACCCGGCGCGAGATTGGTCATGGCTAGCGACGTCTCATACGCGTGATCAAGGTACCAATCCCAAGGATGGTTGGTGACCAGCCCCTGATCGTTGCGGGCCAGCCGGTACAGCACCCAGTACGCCGCTGCCACATGTGGATAATTAAAAGAGCGATTGACGAGCTCCGAGGCTTGCTTGTTCCAGCTCGTCCAACTCTTCCAGTTTAGGTCAGAGCGATAGTAATCAGCGGGCAGCTGATCGGGCTGATAGTAGAACAGGCTCTTGCGCACGCCGTAGGCATGGGGTCCATCCTTGAACTGCAGGCCACCCCACAGCACTCCATCAACAAACTGTTCGATCTTCGACACCTCGCCGGGGTCCGGTTCGCCCAGTTCTTTCATCACCGCGGCGACCCAACTGCCGGAGCCACCTTCATCTTCCAGTCCGGCGATCCACACTCGGCTATCTTGCATGACGATCTGATTGGCTTCGCGATCGTAAGTCATGATCGAAGGGCTGCGGTGAAAGGGATCGTTAGGATCGACGAACCACTGCTTCGTGGTCATGAACCGTCCCATGTCGGCCACGGCTTCGGCCGCAGGCTTGATCACAAAATAGTTGATGGTCTGAACGAGACCGTTGTCGTAGGTGATGGTCAACCGACTTCGTCCCCACGTCTTACCGCGCAGGGCGTAGGTTTTCCAGCCATTCTGAGCTTCAACCCGCGTGGCCGGCTGCCGGCTGACCGTGATCGCTCCCTCGGGCTCAACTGCCATGGACTTGATGTTGGCCGGGTACTTCAGGAAGAGATACGCATCGATGTCCATGGGCAGGACATAACCGGGAACGCCAACGGCCACCGGCCGGTGGTTGGCCGCCAGAGTCGATTCGATATTTCGAATCGAATCGGCTACTAGGAATTTGAGTCCATAAGTCTTCGATTCGCCGGGCGCCAGCGTCAGCACGGTTGGCGGGTTCCAGGGCTGTGCTTTCTTCCATTCATTCTCGGCATAAGCCTGGCTGTGGACCATCCATTCATAGAAGCCTTCGAAGGTCACGCCCCGCGGTGTGGGGTCGGTGAATATCGTCGCGGCGGCGCCCCTGCGCCGATTTTGAATCGGATTGTAGGCTTCGAACGGCGTCTTGCCGTCGGGCACTACGAGCAGTGCCGGACCCTGGCCGCTCAGCCGAGTGACCTGAAGATAACCCGCGTCCTCACCAATGTAAGGATCGTAAAACGAGCACAGCGCATGCGCCTGATCGAGAGAACGGTTGTTGAGCACGTTGTTGAAGATCATCGCGATGCCCAGGGCCCCCACTTCAACCGGCTGGTCGGTTTTGTTTTTCAAGGTAAAGCGCAGAACAAGCTTGCCGGCGTCGACGAGCCAGGTGCGTGTGATCTGGAGCGGTATGTCCGCGGGAAGAGTCGGCGCGAGATCGGCAGCAGCCAGCGTGGGCGCCGGCGCTGGCAAGGCAGTTACCGGTTGGCGGGCAAACGCGGTGGAGTAGCTTTTCCATTCGCCGGAACTTCCCGCGCGCAGGCGCAGATCAAGATCGCCTAAGTGATAGTAACCGTCCTGCGAGCGCTGGGTGAGCAAGTCGCCGGGAGTGAAATCAAATTCGCCGGCGTCCTTGAATTTGGGTTTGAGAGCTGCGACGGTTTGCGACGAGCGCACCAGGTCCAGCGCGAATTCCGGAGCCTCCAAGTGAAGGATGCCCTGATCGAGCATGGGCCCGGGAGTGGGGACAGGCGTTGGCGTCGGCTGCTGGGCGCTTGTCGCCAAACTCAGGACGCAAAAAAGCACGCCGACCATTTTCGCGAAACGTAAGGAGGAGCCAATAAAATCGAACGCTTTAGCCCCGGAGTCTTGAGCATGTTTTTGCGGAGAAGGCTTGATGAGGCACACTCTACTGCAAAACCAGCGTTGCTCTAGGCTCAGTTCATCACGCCAGGACTGGACAGAGCAGTGTGGCACCGGCACTCTTGCCGGTGCTTGCGTCCTCAATAGGGAGGCTTCCGCACAGGCAGGAGTGCCTGTGCCACAAAACCCAGCGCCGTCGCAGACATAGAAAGGACATGGCAAGGTTGGTGCAACTCTGACCAACTGAGACCGGCAAGAATTCATGGAAATGTCCTTTCTTGTGCTCAAGCGATGGTCACGCGTGTTCGTTTGGAGCGGATTTTAAGGGTTGCCGCGATAGAGTAGCATTTTTAACCCATTTGTGTAAGCGCTTGCAATAGTGTATTGTTTTCCGCCGGGACGCTTGCCAGGGCAGAGACGCGACACTGTCGCATCTTCTGAGCCGGCAATGCCGCAGAGCGATGATGGAAGCGTTTGCACGCCACCGCTCTGAGATCGGAGGCACTCCCGATGAACGCTATCCATGTCTCTGAGATGCGACGGTGTCGCGTCTCTACGTCGCATCGACCACGATTTCTCAGATTCGCATGGCTGCTTGCATTTCTGGCGCTGGGCGCCGCGCCGGCTTGGACGCAGACAGACTTGACCGGCTTCTGGGTGTTTCGTGTGCCCACCGGCGACGGGAATTTTCGTGAGACCTTCTTTGAGCTCAAGCAGGATGGTGAAGCCATCACCGGTAAAGTGGTGTTTGGCTCGCGCGAAGTCGCCATCACCGACGGAAGCTTCAAAAATGGGACTCTGGAGTTTGTTGTTACCTACGGCACGGCCCCACAAGCCCGGCGTGTGGTCTACCAGGGCACGCCGCAAGGGGAGAAGATTGCTTTAACCTCGGAGGCTCCGGGACGAAATCCAATCAAAG
Organism: Candidatus Angelobacter sp.; assembly: GCA_035263765.1. Taxonomy (GTDB): domain Bacteria; phylum Acidobacteriota; class Terriglobia; order Terriglobales; family Acidobacteriaceae; genus Angelobacter. Next base: position 27,034 of record DATFQZ010000095.1, read on the forward strand.
GAACGGCGGAGCGCACCAAACCAGAAGCCGCCTTGCCTCCGCCGCGCCTGCCCTTGCCTGATCTGCATGATGTGCCCGACAACGGATTGGCACGAACTCCGCCCATGGGCTGGAACAGTTGGAACAAATTTGCCGGCAAGATCGATGACGCCACAGTCCGTAGCATCGCCGATGCCATGGTCTCGAGCGGCATGAAGCAGGCGGGCTACGCTTACGTGAACATCGACGATACCTGGGAAGGTCCTCGCGACGCACAGGGCAACATCACCAGCAACCTGAAATTCCCCGATATGAAAGCGCTGGCCGATTATGTCCATTCGAAAGGATTGAAGATCGGTATTTATTCTTCGCCCGGTCCCAAGACGTGTGCGGGCTACGAAGGCAGCTACGGCCATGAAGAACAGGATGCCAAGACGTTCGCCGCATGGGGCATCGACTACCTCAAATACGACTGGTGCAGCGCCTCACGAATCTATAAGAACGACGAAATGCAGGGCGTGTATCAAAAGATGGGCGATGCCCTGCGTAAAACCGGCCGTCCTATCGTCTACAGCTTGTGCCAGTACGGCATTGGGGACGTTTGGAAGTGGGGAACAGGCGTGGGAGGAAATCTTTGGCGCACCACTGGAGACATCAGCGATAACTGGAAAGCTTTGCAGACCATCGGGTTTCGCCAGCTTGCGATTGCTTCTTATACGAAAGCGGGCCACTGGAACGATCCTGACATGCTGGAGATTGGAAATGGCGGCATGACCGTCGACGAGTATCGCACTCACATGAGCCTGTGGGCGCTGCTGGCCGCGCCTCTGCTAGCGGGCAATGATCTGCGCAGCATGTCGGAGGAGACGAAGAGCGTCCTCACCAATTCGGAGGTGATCGCGATCGATCAGGATCTTGACGCCAAACCTGTCGAGCGCATCTCCGGCGGTGAAGGCACCGCCGTGGTTGTAGTCCGTCATTTGCATGACGGCTCCGTTGCCGTTGGACTCTTCAATCGCGCCGACCAGCCCCAGGAGATCAGTGTTCAGCTGGAAGGCCTCGGGCTGGCGGGAAAGAAACTTGTTGCGAGGGACTTGTGGAGGCATACGGATATTCCACTTTCCGGAAACAGCTACCAGGCGCTGGTCGCGTCGCATGGCGTGGCGCTGCTCAGGATACGCTGAGAAGTGAAGCCTTCGCAGGTTCGCCAAACCGAACAGTGTCGCACGAGACTCATGGACGCATGCGGGTGTGCAGATTGCCAGTGATAGCCTTCGGTCTTCTGGCTTCCCACAGAAAGTGCGTACGATCTATGGAATCATGTAGCATCCAGATTCCTGGAGTTGGCTACTAAGGGACGGTACAGAAAAGCAATTGGCAGTTAGCAGTTAGCCCAAGCGTGGGTCGCTAATTGCCAACTGCCATTTGCCAGTTGCTCCTCCCAAAAAAATTCCTTGACTGCCTCTCATTCCGTGTGATATCACACGGAACGCTGCAAGCGCTTGCAGGCAGGCCCATCCGAGTGAGATCGAGTTGGGCTGGCTTCGGTGAGGGAGCCGGCCTTCGCAGAAGGAACCAGCTGAAGCTGGCTTTATTCGGGGATGAAATGTAAGCGCTTTCAGTAAGCATTTTCAACGGGCCCTGCGCAAATCTCCACTGAAGGGGCAACTATCATGATTAGAAGCCGTTTGCTCACTCTGGCCGTGTCGTTGGTGTCGTTGGCGTTCATCACACTCCCACTTCAGGCCCAGATCCGAATTGCCGGGTCCGTCTCCGGCACTATTACTGATCCCACCGGCGCAGTCGTTCCGAATGCCACGGTGACCCTGAAAGATGAAGGTACCGGCATCGAGAAACAGACCGCAGCCAACGGCCAGGGCGAATTCCTTTTCCCGGACCTAAACTTCGGCATGTACGAGGTCTCGGTCAATGTGCAGGGATTTCGAGGCGAGCGTATAGCTCATGTGAAGGTGCTCGCCGGCCGTGTCACCGATGTCCCCGTCAAGCTCTCGGTGGGACAAAGCAGTGAGACTGTGACGGTGGAAGGGGCCGCACCTGTTATGGAAACCAGCTCGAACCTGATTTCGAGGACCATCGAAGCTGAAGCGGTGAAAGATCTTCCCCTCAACGGCCGCGGCACGCTCGCCCTGGCCCGGCTGGTACCCGGCCAGCAGACGCCCTTGGGCAATGGCGACACTCACTACAACGGCCTGCCCGGCGGCGCCGTGAACGTGACCACCGACGGCATCAACAATGCCTCGAATGGCTTTAAGAGCGGCGGCACGGTGTTTTTCCAGACGGTGCCGGCACGCCTGGGCGCGGTGGAAGAGATCGCCGTTGAGACCGGAGGCCTGGGCGCGGAATCGGGCGCGGAGAGCGGCGTCAACTTGAAGTTCATCACCAAGCGCGGTACGGATCATTACCACGGCAACCTCTACTGGCAGCCCACCACCTCGCAGTACAATGCCAACAGCTGGCTTCGCGATGCGCAGGGGATTCCTATTCCACAGCTGCGCGTCCACGACTTTGGCGGCAGCATTGGCGGCCCGCTGATTCCCATCTCCAAGTGGGGCCTGAAGAATAAGCTGTTCTTCTTCGTCAATCTTGAAGAGACCTACCAGCCGCAACAGACGTCGCATAGCTTTAACTATCTCAATTCGTTGGCTCAGCAAGGCATTTTCAGCTACGTTTCTACCGGCGTCGGGGCGGGCGCTCCTCCGAAAGGGACGATCACGACAGCGAATGTGCTGCAGATTGCGCAAAGCAAGGGCTTTCAGGGCACGATCGATCCCACGATCGCCAGCTACATTCTGGCTCACCAAAACCAGGCGCTGGCCCATGGCTTCCTCACGCCGATCAACAATAATTTCAATCAGCAGCTCTTCACCTTCCTGACGCCGGAGCCGCTCTGGTCGTATTTCCCAACAGCGCGCCTGGATTACCAGGCTACCCCCAAGCTGTCGATCCAGGGCACCTGGAACCTGCGGCACTTCCGTGATCCCGGTTTCCCACAGACTCCCATCGCGGGCCAACCGAATCAATCTCAATTCCTGGTTGCCGGCTACTGGCTCTATTCGTTAGGCGTGAATTACGCCATCACGCCGCATACTCTTAACGAGTTCCGTTACGGCGTGCAGCACAGCGGCGACGTGATTCCCGGTAGCAACCCGGGGATTTACGACATCGGCGGCGGGAGGGACCTACGCCTGGGTTTGCCGTTGGGCACTCCGTCCCTGGTCTTGGATCAATCTACGGTTACCGGCCGCCACTACATCACCACCATCTATGACACGGCGACGCTGATTCGCGGCACCCACACCATCACCGTGGGCGGCAACTACCGGCGCACCGACTGGAAAGACACCGCTCGGGCAGGTCCGAACGGCATTCTAGGAGCACCGTTCTTCTCCATCGGCAACCAGGGCACTGACCCGATTGGCGCGGCCACTGTTTTCGGCTCGAGCACGATGCCGGGAATTGCCAACGCGGATGTCGGCACGGCGCTTGCGCTTTACGACTTGTTGACGGCGCGAATGAATACCGTGAATGACGGAGCCGTGGTTAACCCCAAAACGCTGCAATACGGCGGGCCGGAGAACATCACCTGGACCCGGTCCTACATGGGCGGTTTCTACGGCCAGGACTCCTGGCGCATGCGGCCCAACCTGACTGTGAATTACGGCCTTCGCTGGGAGATGCAAGGCGCTCCATTCAACGTGAATGGCATCGTGGCTTTCCCGGACTTGGCCAACTTCTTCGGGCCCTCGGTGGGACTCTTCCAACCTGGGAACCTCAGTGGAAACAATGATCCCGTCAATCTTGTGGGACAGCATGTTGCCAAAGCCCGGCTCAATAACCTGGGTCCCAACCTCGGCTTTGCCTGGAATCCCAAAGGCGAGAAAGGATTCCGCGAGAAACTCTTCGGCAGTTCGACCGTAATACGTGGCGGCTTCGGCATGGTGTATTACGACGAGGGCTCGCAGATGTTCGCCGACGGCGCCGGAAATAACCCTGGCAAATTGCAAACGCTGCAGCTCGTTCCCGGGGTGAATGGCGTTCCCTTCGGCTTGACCCTGCAGTCGCCGCTACCCACTAACTTCACGGCATTTCCCGGCGCCTACTCGACTACCTTCCACCAGGCTGATTTCACCTTTGGCAACACGTTCCAGACCATGGCTCCCAACCTGAGGACACCGTACACGGAGAACTGGAACTTCGGCATCCAGCGAGAAGTTACCAGGAACACCGTGCTTGAGGTTCGCTATGTCGGCAACGCCAGCCACAGCGGGTGGCGGCGCATCAACTACAACGAAGTGAATATTTTCGAAAACGGTTTTCTGCAGGAGTTTCAGAACGCCGCAAACAATCTGAGTATTTGCACTGCCAACCGCGTTGCTTGCACAGGGTCGCCGACCGGTGCTTTGACCTTTGCCAATAAAGGACTGCCAGGTCAAGCTCCGCTGCCGATCTTTGACGCCGCGTTTGGCGCGCGCGGAACGTGCGCCAACTGTGGAGCGCTTACGACTGGCCAGGGCTACGGAAACGGTACTTTTATTACGGATTTGCAGCAGGGCCAGGCCGGCGATCTGGCGAACCGCCTGGCCATCGGTCAGCCTTTTGTCTGCCGCATGTTCGGGAGCACTTTCGGCCCATGCGCGAACAAGTTCGGGTTCAACGCGCCGGGGGTTTATCCCATCAACTTCTTCCTGACCAACCCGTTTTCGCTGTCCAACAATAGCGGCAACCTGTTCCTTACCGAAGATAGCGGCGCCACCAACTACAACGGCATGCAGGTCAATCTGCGCGGTCGGCGCGGCAACGGTTTCAACTACGTTGCTAACTATACGTGGAGTCACTCCTTCAGCAACGTCTGGGGCGACAACGCCGACAACAACGGGGCCATCAAGACCATCCGTAACAAGGCCGGCGACATGGCCCCTGCTATGTTTGATCAGCGCCATGTCTTCAACTTCTATTCCCTCTACGACCTCCCCTTCGGGCGAGACAAACTGGTCAAGATCAGCAACCCGGTCCTCAACGCTGTCGTGGGGGAATGGAAGCTGTCGGGGATCTTCACGATGGCTTCCGGTGGCGTGTTCCGGCTTGGGAGTGGCCGGCTTACCGTCAACACTAACGATGCCGGCATCAACCTGGCGCCCGGCGTAACCGCCGCCCAGGTCCAGCAGGCGTTCTCCATCGCGCCTGTGCCCAACAGCACAAACAGGTATTTCCTGCCGGCATCCATGATCGGGTCCGACGGCAGAGCTAACCCGAACTTTTTTATCACTCCGACCACGCCGGGAGTTTTTGGCAATTACCTCTATCTCTATGGCCGGAACAACTGGAACATTGATTCTTCGATCGAGAAGAATTTTTCGATTACGGAAAGATGGAAGCTGGGCCTGTGGATGTCGGCGCTCAATGTGCTGAACCATCCCATTTGGAATCCGGCAAATCCGGGGACCACTCTCAGCATTCAGAGCACGACGTTCGGGCAAATGACACAGCCGACGAACGGCGCCCGTGTCCTGCAGTTCAGGGCCATGGTTACTTTTTAGGGATGTTTCGCTGAGGCACGAAACAATAGCGTCTGTGCCGGACCCGAACAGGGTTCCGGCACAGACGTTTATTCTGCGGGCGTAAATGCTTCGTAATACTGACGGACCGGTTTTCTGGAATATGGATTTCGAACGTAGAAACGCGACATTGTCGCGTCTCTGAGACGTGGCTGTGCCACATCTCTACGTTGAGAGTCTCAGACGGATACCGTTTTCGAGCGAAGCGCTTTCGATCTGTAGAGTTCCACAGTTGTCCACCAGCCAATCCGGACCGGCAGCGCGCAACTCTGAATCGGGCATCGTTGTGCGGAAGGCAAGGACACGGGCCCCGGCGGTTTTGCCGGCTTGAATCCCGGCAGGCGTATCCTCAACAACGATGCATTGCTCAGGAGCGAAGCCGAGGAGCGCAGCGCCTTTCAAGAACGGTTCGGGATGAGGTTTGCCGTGGACAACGTCACTGCCGGTGACAAGAAACTGAGGCAGCGGCAAGCCTGCTGCGCGAAGCCGTACTTGCGCCAACGGTCTTGTCGATGAAGTCACCAGCGCCCACAGGGGCGCGGGCAGGAGGGAAAGGATCTGTTGGGCGCCTGGGCAGGCAGTTACTCCGGCAAGATCTGCCATCTCGCGTCGCTCCACTTCCCGGTTCTCGGCCAGGTGATCGGCGTGGGGTAAGAGTTCGCGAATGGTGGTGATGCTGGGCCGGCCTTGCGCCATCGCGGCCACGGCGGCGGGCTCGAAGCCTCGTTCAGCGGCCCATTGCTTCCAGACTCGGGCCACAGCCGGGGTGGAATCGATGAGTACTCCGTCCATATCAAAGAGCAAGGCGCGGCAGTTGATGGTGAGCACAGAGGGGATGATAAACGATCAACGGCGGATTGCTCCCGCAGCGCGGGACCAAAAACGGTTAATTTGCCAAAATTCGAGACGTGATCCAACGTTTTGCGTCAGAACACGAAACATGAACGTAGAGACGCGGCATTGCCGCGTCTAAAAGCCGGGAGCCTCGGCATTGCCTCAGGACCTACAAATCTTCGTGGCGCGAACAGAGAGACGTGGCAATGCCAAGTCTCTACGTTGGGATATCGGGAGCCTACGGTTCTCCCGAATTGAACCGTAAGGCAGGAGCGAGGGAAAAACATGGCATCAGAATCCAGGCACAAGCAAGAGAGGTACAAGGGTCTGCCCTTAAAGGTCGGGTTCCTGATCGCAGGCGTGTTGCTGGCCAATATCGCGTATGCCCAACCCCGCCAGGAGCCTGGACACTCCATCGGCAAGGTCTCGACCGAGGGCAACCTGATCGTCATGGAGTTGGATGAAGGTGTGCTGGGGAAAGCCAACCTGTTTGATCTTGTTGGACGCACGCTGCGCTTCGTCCCGGAGGGCCAAGGCTATCGCGGCGAGAATGTTGCCCTGCAATGGGACGCGGATTTCGGCACACCGCTCAGCGGACCTCAGGTGACGCTCCACAACTTCAAGTTCCCCTATTCCGGCAAGAGCTGGGATACCTTCTCCGTGGGCAGCAACGGATCGATTACTTTCGGCGCAGATTCTGAACGCGGCGAAGCGAATCGTCCGGGGCGGGTTGCGGCTGAAGGCGGCCGGGGAGGCGGAGTTACCATTGGACGGTTCGACCAGCTGACGCAAGCCGCCCGCACACTGATCAATACAGTCCCGGCGATCTGTGTTTTCCTGAAGCCGCGTCTCTCAGGATCGCGCTATATAAAGGAGGCTCCAGACCGGATCACGATCACCTGGGATCTGACCGAACCGGTCGGGGGGATCCAGGATTTTACCTGGGTGAAGACCACCAACCGATTCCAGGCGGTGCTCAGGAGTGATGGAGTCATTGAGATGTCGTACGAGCAGGTGGCCGCGAAGGACGCTATCGTCGGTCTCTACCCAGTGTTGACGGCGGGCAAGGAACAAGTGCTCGCAACCTTGACGGGGAAAAAGAATGTTTCCGTGGCGCCCCACTTCAACATCCAGAAGATAAACGTAGCGCTCGTTGACAACCTCTTCGTGAAAGTCACGCTTGAGGCGCGTGGCCCGGTCCTGCCGGAAGGCGATCCGGCATTGCCAGGCATTGCGTACCGGATCTACTTCGATCGACACAAGCCATCTGCCGCACACTCGGGTAGCGCCGAAGGTAATCCTCAAGCCGATGCAGTCTGGACGATTCGAGGCTTCGGAGCGCAGGGACGAGCTGCATCTCGATCGAGATACTTCGCGACTGGGCCGGGCGTTAGCGGGGAAGTGAAGGCCAGCGCGAACACTCTCTCGATCCAGGGAATTCTGCCTGCGGCATTGAAGGGCGTGGATCAGGTAACGGTCTACGCGGAGGTCATCGCTCCCGGAAATCCAACTGCTGTCGATCAAGTATCTCCACATGATGTAAGGCTGCCGGCAATTCGCGGACCCGAGGTTGACCTTTCTTCACTGACCCGACAAGACGGTCCATTCGCAGTCGTCTACGAATCGTTTCACTACCTGGCCTTGCCCAATTCGCGGGACTTGGCGTGCACCGTCATCAAGGGTTTGGGCGATAACTTCGACTTCCTGGCTTACTATTCCGACTTCCGCGTCGACAACCAGGAAGCCGGGACTCCCAGCAACGGTCCGTTGGGAGGAAACGTGACCGGGATCGGAGCCACGCAACGAGGACTGGAGAGTTACTGCAGCAGCGGAAGGTTCCAGTGGGCGTTCGTGCAGCCGGTTTACGTCGGCTCCAATCAAATGCAGGAACGGCCACCGGACGGGGTGACAGCGAACAACAACCGTGACATTGCCTTCTATGCCGGCCAGCTCGGCGAGCGCTCGCCTGACGGCAAGATGCTTGGCTACAACCTGGCGATGTCGCAGATTGGACATGAGATGGGCCATCGCTGGGCAGCATTTGTTTCCGCGAAGGTGAATGGCGAGACCATCCCGTTGGGGCCCACGCACTGGGCAAGAGGGCTGCAGGCACCGGTGGCATTCCCCTACCAGCGTCCGATTGAGGCTTCCGCTATGGGTGGTGGTGTCTGGTTGGACAACTTCGACGGCACTTATACCCAGCTTGACGACGATTACTACGTGCCCGCAACCGGCTGGTCGTACCTCGATCTCTATCTGATGGGCCTGATTACAGCGGAGGAGGTGCCGGATTTCTTCTTGCTTAGAAACCTGACGTTGGCCGGTAGGGATGGCAACGGACATCCGATCTTCAAAGCGGACAGGGTAAAGGTCACCATCCAGGACGTCATCGCGGTCGAGGGACCTCGTCTGCCGGCGGTCACACAGTCACAAAAGAATTTCAATACCGGGATCGTGGTGGTAGTTGAGCATGGGAACAAACCAACCCGTGAGCTGATCGAGCGAGCCAATGCCATTCGCGAGAGGTGGATTGACTATTGGGCGACCACTACGGGGCATAGATCGTCGATGACGGCAAGTCCTCATGTTTCTGCAAGCGAAGCACAAGGCAAGCCGAGTGTTGCGACTCCGACGGGGGCGAGCAAGTGAATCGCCGAAATCGCCGTGATCGGAGGACTTGGTCCGAAATCACGACCGTAGAGACGCGGCATTGCCGCGTCTCACTCTAGAACCGACGGCATATCTCGGGTACCACCACGGTGTGGAAGCGCATAAACATTGAGACGTGGCGGTGCCACGTCTCTACGGCCAGGATGTTTTGCCGGTCTCGTCCGATGTCGCGCGATTGCGCGCGATCACGGCGATCCCATTCATTGCCCTGCTTCCGCTGCAACATATCCCACGCTTTTCAGCGCGGGCCCGGACGTGCTCATAAAATCGGCGTAGCTACGCTTGCCCTTTGCGATTTGTTCCTGCAACTGCTTATGGACCGCGATTTCCGATTCAGTAGGGGGCATATCCGATCCGCCGCCTCCCCAGTTGTTGTCGAGAATGCTGCCCAGGTAGCCAAGTTCCTCCATCAGCCGCATAGGATGGCGGAAGGAATCTTCAGTCCGGCCGGTAAGATGCACGTCGACCATTCCGGCTTCCACGGCTATGGCTGCTTCTTCAAGCTTTCTCGCCTGCTGCAAGGCGACGCCCTGGTTGGGTTCATCGCGCAACGCGGCTTGCCGGAGTTGGCTGACAGTGCGTATCCACTCCAGGCGATTGATCAACTCGGCCATTTCGCTCAGCTCAGCACGGATCTCCAGCATAAAAGCCACTTGCTGGTTGATTTGCTCGCCGCTGCCGACGGACTTGGGATCACGCAAGACCGTGAGCGGCGCCGACAGTGTCTTACCTCCGGCGGTCAACTTGATTGTGTAGGTGCCCGGTGCGACAGGGACGTTTCCACGGAACGGGCCATAGCTGAGCAAGGGGCGCCAGCCTTCGGCGCTAAGCTTCACCCAAGGCTCGCCAGGAGGGCTGGTCCTTAATCTCACAGGAGTTGCCATCTCGTAACGCAGATCCCACCAAACGCGGTTCACTCCGGCTCGTCCCGTCTCCGATAGCTTGCGAACCTGCTGGCCAGCGGGGCCAACAATCGTGATCTCCACTTTGCCGGGACTCTTGAGATAGAAGTTAATGTCGGCGCCTGGCGGGGGGTTCTGGCCGTTGGCTTGTCCGTTGACGTCGGTGGCCCGATTGGTTGCGAGCGTGCGATACCGGTAAGCCGGGCGCGGCGCGAACAAATACGCATCCGAGCTCTCTGCTTTATCGAGTTCGCGTAGCGGCCCAATGTCGTCCAGGATCCAAAAGCCGCGGCCATAAGTACCGATCACCAGATCGCTGTACTGCGGCTGCACAACCATCTGGTACATGGGAACGGGCGGCAGGTTGTTATGCAGCCTCGTCCACGATCCGCCGTCGTTCAGTGAGAAATAAACCGCATTGTCAGTACCCAGGAAGAGCATGCCTTTGCGCACCGGATCTTCGATGATGCTCCGCGCGCTGCTGTTCATGCTCTTGGGAATGTCACTGCTAATCAGCTTCCAGGTGCGTCCGAAGTCTGCGGTCTTGTAAACGTTCGCGTCGTAAATGCCTTGCTGCTGCAGATTGATGGCCACGTAGGCGGTGCCGGCATCGAAGTGCGATGGCTGAAGCCCCCACACCCAGCCCCATGGCGGCAGATTGGGGATATTTTTCGTCACGTTGGACCACGTCTTGCCCCCGTCGCGCGTGACGTTGACCTGGCCATCGTTGCTCCCGGTCCAAATCACGCCTTTTTGCACCGGAGATTCCTTGATCACATACAGGATCGATCCATCGTAGGTGCCGGGCGGGTTGTCCAGCGCAACTCCTCCCGAATCCTGCTGGTGAGTTTTGTCGTTGGTGGTCAGGTCGGGACTGATGACTTGCCAGGTTTGTCCGCCGTCGGTTGTTTCGTGCACGTATTGGCTGCCGACATAGACCCGGTTGTGGTCATGCGGAGAGATTTCAATGGGCGCGGCCCAGTTCCAGCGATACTTCACCTGCTCCGGAGTCCATCCGTATGTAGGCTCCGGCCAAGGCGAGACCATACGAGACTGCCCGGTCGCGAGGTTCACGCGGCTGATCTGTCCGTCGAAACACCCGTCCCAGACGATGTTGTTGTCCACCGGATCCGGAGTGGCGAAGCCGCTCTCGCAGCCGCCGACCTGAATCCAATCTCCCGGACTGATAAAGCCACCGAACAGACCTCCACGAAAGCTTCTCAGATTGTTGCTCGGCCCGCGAAAAGTTTCGCCATCCTGCCGGTTGCCGTAGACGTTGTACGGGACTTGGTTGTCGACGCTGACGCCGTACATTTGCGCGATCGGCAGCACTACGCGCCGATAGCTCAGGCCTTTGTTGTTGCTGATTGAAGCGCCGGCATCGTTTGCCACCAGGACACGATTAGGATCGGCCGGGTCGAACCAAACGTCATGATTGTCGCCACCGGCGGAAGCGGGCAACGGATCTACGAGCGTCTCGCCGCCGTCACGGGAGATGCTGAAGGCAACCGCGACGAAAAAGATCAGGTTTGGGTCGTCGGGAGCTACTGCGAAACGGGTGTAGTAAGGCGCTCGCTCATCGAGAATGTGCGATTGATTGACGACCCTCCAGGTAGCGCCTCCGTCGTCGGAGCGATAGAAGCGGGGCGTGTCTTCCTCGATCAGCGCGTAGATGCGGTTCGGATTGCTGGGAGCAATGCCGAGTCCGATCTTGCCGATGCTCTTGGCTTCGGGCGGCAACCCGTGGCCTGCGACGCGGCTCCAGCTCTCTCCGCCGTCATGGGTGACGTAGATTCCGCTCGACGGGCCGCCACTCTTCAGGTTCCAGGAATGAATTTCGATTTGCCACGCGCCTGCGAACAGCGTTTCCGGATCGCGCGGATCCATGACCAAGTCCGAGCAGCCGGTATTCTCATCCACAAACAGCACCTGCTTCCAGGTCTTGCCTCCATCCACGGTCTTGAAGACTCCGCGTTCGCGCTGCGGTTTATGCATCTGGCCGGCAGCGCAGACGTACACGATGTCGGGATTCGTAGGATGGATCAAGACGCGAGCGATGCGCCCGGTTTCCTTCAATCCCATGTGATGCCAGCTGCGACCGGCGTCGTTCGACTTGTAGACTCCGTCGCCAATGCTCATGTAAGGACGAATGACAAAAGCCTCACCCGTGCCGGCCCACACTACGTTGTGAGCCGAGGGGGCGATAGCCAGCGCACCGATCGCGGCAACGTCCTGGTCGTCGAAGATCGGCCGGTAGTTCGTGCCATCCTCGGTCTTGAAGATGCCGCCCGACGCAGCTCCTATATAGGTGACATTGGGATTGCCGGGCTCGCCGACGATCGCGGCTGCGCGATTGCCCACGACGCCGATGGTTCGAAAGCGCAGCGCGCCCAGTGGGGAGTTGTCCCCAGGGGCGGCCGCCTCAGCATTTCGCCGCTGACCATTGAGACTCGCCGGAGTGCTGAGCACGACAAACATCGTCGCAACCGACGCTACGTTGAAACACCATCTCCGCATCGCCATCTGGAACCTCCCGTCCACAAAGAATTTGTAATTGTGGACCAGAAACGCTTCTTTGACGCCGGATATTGTATCGAGCATGTAAGCGCTTGCAAAGGGCTGGGTTTTTGGTACAGTGGTCGCGTTGTGACACTGGCCGGTGTGGCACCGGCACTCTTGCCGGTGCTTGTTTCCTCGAGAAGGACGCTTAAGCACAGGCAAGAGTGCCTGTGCCACAAAATCAACAACGGTAGCAATGATGAAACTCTCTTCTCTCGTGTTCCTGCTCGCAGCCTACGCACCGGCGTTCGCGCAAACCGCACCCCTTCCGCCCGCGCCGGCGCGGCACATCGTGACCGTCTCGCCGGCCAACAACCGGGGCAGTGAACCTTCCATTGCGGTCAATCCAAACAATCCCGCGCAAGTGGTTGCGGCGTTCCAGCCGGCGACCGTTGCCTATTCCACTGACGGCGCGCAGAGCTTCACAACGGCCGAACTGCCCGCCGTCGAGGGCTGGCGGGGAGGCGGCGATGTTTCGGTAGCCTTCGACAACAAGGGCCACGCCTACCTGGGCACATTGCACTTCGACAAGCTTGGCAGCGCGTCCTATTGGGCGCACGGTGCGGGACGCAACGGCATCTTCGTTCGCCGCTCACTGGATGGCGGCAAGACCTGGGAGAAGGATCCGGCGACGGTGAGAGCCTGGCAGGGCAACGAGCCCGACATTCAATGGGAGGACATGCCGCGCGTCTTCGCCGACACCCAAGCGCACAGCCCATATGCCGGGAACGTTTACGTCGGATGGATCGAGTGGCAGATCAATAAGTCCATCATCCTGTTCGCGGGTTCCACCGATGGCGGAAAGAGCTTTTCGCCGCCGATACGCATCAGCACCCATGCCGGGCTGCCCCGCGATGACAACGGCGGGCTGGTCGGCTTCGTTGGCGTCGTGGATTCCGACGGGACCGTCTATGCCATCTGGAATGACGGCTTGACCATCACATTCACGCGCTCACACGACGGCGGGAAGACTTTTGAGCCCTCGCGCGCGGTAGAGGAAGTCGGGCCTCCTTACTTTGGCGGAGCGGGCGGCATTCCGGGTGTCTCGCGCGCGATGGGATTTCCGCAGATCGGGGTTGACGCGCGCAAGAACAAAGGCGGCCTGTACCTGGCTTGGAGTGATTTCCGGAACGGTGACGTTGACGTGTTCTGTGTCGCCTCGAAGGACCACGGCCGCACCTGGTCAAAGCCGGTGCGCGTCAACAGCGATCCGATGCACGACGGCATCGATCAGTTCTTTCAGTGGATGACCGTGGATCCAGTAACCGGCGACGTTTACCTGCAGTTCTATGATCGCCGCGATGACCCCGCCAACCGCAAGACAGGGTTCACGTTGGCCCGTTCCACAGATGGCGGAAAGACGTTCACCAATTACGCCTGGGCGGAGACGCCATTCGAGTCGGCGAACGCCTTCCTCGGCGACTACACCTGGATGGCCGCCTACAATGGCAAAGTGTACGGCATCTGGACCGAGGCTCTGCCGGCCTCTGCCGATACGCAACAGCAGCCGGCGGGCCGCCCACCTCGGGCCGCAACCGCGGTGCGTGTGGGCTTTGCGGATTTTTCGGGGGTGAAATGAGGCGAGCCGGATTTTCTCACCACGAAGGAGACGGAACCGGAGGAAATCGTTGATGTAGAGACGTGGCACGGCCACGTCTCAACGCTGTCGGTCTTAGAGGATGCGTCGTAAAACGCATAGACAATCAAAGAAAAATGTTGTGTCGGCCCCCAAACGTTGTAGCGGTGTTAAGAGTGAGACGTGGCCGTGCCACGTCTCTACGGCCACCTTCTTTCATAGTCACACGCTCACTAGCGAACCTTAGGAATTGGTCCCAGACATGAACACATCATCTCGATCCCTTGCAACTCTGGTCGTTCTCGTCGCATTCTTCATCCTGCTGCCGGCGGCGCATTCGCAGAACCTTTCTCCCGCACCCGGAAAGATCATCAACTCGTTGACGCCCGCGCCGGGCTACTTCACCGAGCCTGGTATCGCCGTCAACCCTCGGAACCCCCAGCAAGTCGTGGCCGTATTCCAGGACAACGCGCACGCTTCCTATTCCGTGAACGGAGGCCGGGATTGGCAGCCGGCCAGCGGAGTGGAGCCACCCAACTACCGGGTTTCGGGTGATGTCTCCGTTACCTACGACGCTCAAGGCCACGCCATCATTTGTTATATGGCGTTCGACAAGCTGGGAACGTTCAATTACTGGGGCCATAACTCATCACGAAACGGGCTCTTCGTCCGCCGGTCCCTGGATGGCGGAAAAACCTGGGAAGCCGATCACATCCCCATCATCGAACATCCCACGGAACCGGGAGTCCCCTGGGAAGACAAACCTTACATCGTGGCCGATAACACCAAAGGGCCGCACGCGGGGAATCTCTACGTGGGTTGGACCCGATGGACGCTCACGGATTCGGAGATCCTGCTCTCGCGCTCAACTGACGGCGGGAAGACCTGGTCGAAACCCATTGAAATTGACGACCACCCAGGCTTACCCCGAGACGACAACGGAGCGCTCGAAGGCTTTGCCGCAGCGGTCGCGCCGGACAGCACAGTCTACGCCGTGTGGAGCAGCGGCGAAGGCATCGTGCTGACCTCGTCGCGGGATGGTGGCCGCACTTTCTCGCGCCCTCGGCTCATTTTGCATACTGCGCCCATCATGTTTGCGGTCCAGACCCTGGAACGAGCCAATGGCTTTCCGCAGATCGCCACGGACCCGAAGAGCGGGCGTCTTTACGTGACGTGGAGCGATTATCGTAACGGTGACCTTGATATTTTTTGCGCAGCGTCGGCGGACAACGGAAAGACCTGGAGCGAACCCGTGCGGGTGAACAGCGATCCCCTCCACAACGGCGCCGATCAGTTTTTCCAGTGGTCGGCTGTGGATCCCACGGACGGCTCTGTGAATGTAGTTTTCTATGATCGTCGCAGCGACCCCGCAAACCGCCAGCAGACAGTAGCGTTGGCCCGCTCGTCGGACGGCGGCCGAACTTTCGTGAACTATGCCTGGACCGATAACCCGTTTGAGGCCGGCGGCGTTTTCTTTGGTGACTACACCGGAATCGCTGCCTTCGGCGGACGTGTCTATGGGGTGTGGACGGAAAAGCCGCCGAACCAGGAGCCTGCCCAAAACTCTCCTGGTGCTCCGCGGCGAAGGCAAGGCACGGTGGTCAAAGTAGGAGTTGCCGATTTCTCGACGGCAGAGAAGCGTGGCAACGGAAACTGAAGGGGTCAGGCACGTGCGTGGATTACAAGAACATTCGCCTGCGATGTCGAAACAGTTAAAACTCCTGGCGGAAGATCTCGTTCAAACTCTTTTCATTCCGCTGTGTAACTACACTCTCGACCCGACCCCGAACTTTGTCGTTGCTGCGGAAGAAGGCAAGCGCCGCAATCACGTCTTTGGCGATACTTGCGCTACACTCCGCGAGCTGCGCCAGCAGAAATTCAATTGCCGGATCTGACCGGATCATGGCTATCGCCAACAGCACGCTTCTCCTGAGCGAGCCGCCTGCCGTCCTCTCCCATCTGGCCTTCAGCAAGTCGAAAGCCTCGGGCAGCCGCGATGATCCCAAGGCCAGCAGAGCTGCTTCAGCAACGGCTAAGTCTTCGGAATCTGTAAAGCCGGCAATCAGTAGCAGAGAACTCTCCGGCGCGGCTGCCAGCAGTCCGGAAAAGCATTCGGCGAGGACGGCAGGTTCGTTCTCGCCCGTGAGTATTTTCAGTCTGAGCAAGAGAGCGCCCGCCGGACCGCCGTTCGCAGCCAGAGCGCGGACAGCGCCGATCCTTGCTTCTGGCCACTCGTCGACCAGCAAGGAAACAATTTCAACCAGCGCGACTGGATGCGATGTGCGGGCCAGGGACATGGCGCTGATTCCCCGCAGCTTGGCTGCGGCGTCCACGGGCGGACCAAACGACCCCTCCATCTGTACGTGGTGAATGCCCAGTAGAAAAACCTCGGGCTCCACATAGTCCAGCTCATACAGAGCGCTCACAACCTCCGTTGTAGCCGCACAACCTTTGTCCAGTTTGGCCGGGTTCTTCATCAATCGATGAAACGCGCTCACGAGATCAGGAACCAGCTCCGTCGCGCGCGCCTGGCACGCGATCTTCGCAGCTTTCGCCACTACGAGGTTGGACCGGTCCCCAAGAAAGCGCTTGAGCTCCACGCCGAGGGAAGGACCTTCCGCATGATTTTTGAGAGCGGCAAGGTGGTCTAGCGCTTGTTCAACTGGATCGGGCTTTTTCAAAACAGTAGATCCTAAGCTTCAGAGTGATGTTTTGACTTAGGAATTATCGACGTATTCGGAGGCACGTTCAAATTATCATGGCGGATGACAATCAATGCGCCGTTTCCGTAAACGTCACCACGGGATGGCCGAGCCCAAACGGCCCTCGGCCGTGACGTGTGCGAACTAAGGACAAAACGGCATGTCCAATCATGCAAGCGCTTGCATAAGACGTCGCCTGAAGATATACTCCGCCTGAACAAGTAATCAGCACTTAGCAATCAAGCCGTTAGTCGGCACGTCTAACTGCGGAATGCCGACTGCTGAATGCTTTTCCGGAGTCGAAACATGAGGCGATATGGCAGTATAGTCGCGGTAGTGTCGGTGATATTTGCGATGACGACTTTCTCTCGGAGCGCGGATACAAAAACATCGTCCCAGTCCAAGATACAAAAGCGCGCCTTCGGCACGGCCGACGGCGGCTTAGCCGTGGACCTGTACGTCCTGCGCAACAAGTCGGGGATGGAAGTCTCCATCACCAACTACGGTGGCGCTGTCGTCTCTCTGAAAGTCCCTGACCGGGCAGGGAAGTTCGCAGACGTCGTATTGGGCTACGACGACGCGCAAGGGTATGTTGCCGACAAGGCCTACTTTGGCGGCATCATCGGCCGCTATGCCAATCGCATCGCCCATGGCAAGTTCACTCTTGGCGGCGCCAACTACTCGGTGCCGAAAAATGACGGCGAGAATGCATTGCACGGTGGGCTCAAGGGCTTCAACAAACGAGTATGGACCGCCAAAGATGTTTCCAAGAACGGCGCACAAGCGCTTGAGCTTAGCTATCACAGTCAAGACGGGGAGGAAGGGTACCCTGGAAACCTGACGGCGAAGGTCGTTTACACGCTGACCGACAACAACGAGCTGAAGATCGAGTATCTTGCCAGCACCGACAAGGACACGGTGGTGAATCTGACCAACCACTCCTACTTCAATCTCGCTGGGCAGGGAAGCGGCGACATTCTGAGTCAGCGGCTTACCATCCACGCTCAGGAATTCAGCCCCGTGGACGCCACCTTGATTCCCACAGCGGAGCCCCGCAGCGTTCGCGGCACTCCTTTCGATTTCAGCCAGGCTGAAACCATCGGCGCGCGGATCAACCAGGACGATCAGCAGCTCAAATTCGGCCACGGCTACGACCATAACTGGATCTTGAATCCCAACGGAGAGCATAAGCTCTCATTGGCAGCGGAAGTGTACGAGCCGCAGAGTGGGCGCGATCTGGAAGTCTGGACGACGGAGCCCGGTGTGCAGTTCTACAGCGGCAATTTCCTCGATGGCACGATTCATGGCAAGGAAGGCAAAGTTTACGGGCATCGCTCCGGGCTATGTCTCGAAACGCAGCACTTTCCTGATTCGCCCAATCATCCCGCATTTCCGTCCACAGTCCTGAAGCCGGGCCAGACCTTTCATTCGACGACGGTGTACAAGTTTTCTGCGCGCTAAAACGGACACCTGTACGTAGAGACGCGACATCGTCGCGTCTCTGAGACGTGGCCATGCCACGTCTCTACGATGGGAGCATCGTTAGCCGGGAGCCGGGGAACCGTGGCCCAAGGCGTGACTTGGCCTGGCCGAAGCCCGCTTACCGGGAGCGCGCCCTGTTGACTCGCGCACCACGAATTGGGGATCGATCACCACTTCGCCACCCACGGCGCGGTGCTTTTTGGGATCCGGCACCAGACTCTCATACATTATGTGGCCGATCTGTTCGCGCGGGATGTGGACCGTAGTTAGCGGCGGCGAGGAAAATTCAGCCAGGCGAATGTTGTCAAAGCCGGTCACGGAAACATCTTCAGGAACGCGGAGCCCTTGCTCGCGCAGCTCTCGCAGCACTCCCACGGCCATGAAGTCGTTCACGCAGACGATGGCCGTAGGGTCCAATCCCGACGCGAGCAACTCACGCACTGCTTGCCGCCCACCCTCGAGTCCGTCGGGGCCGGTGGCAACGTGGACCTCAGGCTTGGGAGAGAACATCGCGACCGTTTCCAGGAACGACTTGCGGCGCTCGTCGATCGGGCCCAAGGTGACGTGATGACCGACAAAGCCCATGCGGGAGTGTCCCAGCGAATATAGGTACTCCACGATTTGTTTCATGCCTTTGCGATAGTCGACGCGAATGTTGGTGATGTTCTTCGTGGGAATGCCGACGTCGTAGAAGACCACAGGAATCTGGTTGTTGTTGAGCATCTCGAGCAGATCGGAGTCCATTTCGGACACGATGGCAGCCAGGCCTGCAACCCGCCAGCCGATCATCAGCCGGATGCTGGTCACCAGTTGCTCGGATTGATAGTCAGTGTTGGCGACCACCACCTGATAGCCTTTCGCGTGGGCGTCAGATTCCAGAGTGCGGAAGATGTCGAAGAAGAAAGGGTTCTCCATGTTGGAGACGATGATTCCCAGGGTGCGGCTTCGTCCCCTGGCCAAGGAGCTGGCGTGCAGGTTGGGATGATACTTCAGCTCGGACGCGGCCCGCATCACGCGGGCGCGGGTGGAACTCTTCACGATGCTGAAATCATTCAAGACGCGCGAGACCGTGGCAGTCGATACTCCCGCTTTCCTGGCGACGGCCTCCAAGCTTGCCGCTACTTCCCGAGGCTTTTTGCCGCGCTTGGACATTCCGTGTTTCCTCCCTGTAGGTCGTTCTTCGGTATTCTAACCCTGTAAGCGCTTGCCTTGCCTCAGTTGATTTTGCCCGGTGGCGCGCCTGCGACGCACCAAGCCGGAAAAACAGACCCTACAAACGCATGAACCGCGTTTAGGGCTGGCGCTGTAAGCGCTTTCATGTTAGCCTCTTGGCCTGAACTTTACGAAAAAACCTGGATTGGAGCGGAGACTTGCCGGCTTCACGAGGCGGGCAGCTCCGTCAAAATCAAATTTTTGAACCTTGCCTATGGCTCTGACTCTCTCTCGCCGGCAGTTCGTGCGTAATGCAGCTACCTTGTCCTTGCTCCCGCTTGTTCCCAGGAACCTCTGGACGCAGTCGGCATCGGCATCATCGAGCGCGCAACGCGTCCTGATCCACCCTGATGTCGAGATCGGTCTGGTCCGGCCCGAATTGCACGGGCACTTTGCCGAGCATCTGGGCTCGTGCATCTATGGGGGACTGTGGGTAGGCAAGAACTCTTCCATCCCCAACATCAATGGCTATCGCAAACAGGCGGTTGAGTATCTGCGCGAACTCGGCGTGCCGGTTCTACGTTGGCCGGGAGGATGCTTTGCCGACGATTACCACTGGCGCGACGGCATCGGAGCCCCCGCACAACGCCCCAAGCGGGTCAACATTCATTGGGGCGGCTATGTCGAGGACAACAGTTTTGGCACTCACGAATTTATAGGATTGTGCCGCCTTCTCAACGCCGAGCCGTACCTTGCCGGAAATGTCGGCAGCGGTTCTCCGCGCGAGCTGAGAGATTGGATTGAGTACTGCAATTTTCCCTCGGGCAGCACGCTGGCGGTGGAGCGCGCCGCCAACGGCTCGCCGGAGCCGTTCCATGTGCGTTACTGGGGTGTGGGGAACGAGAGTTGGGGATGCGGCGGCGATATGAAGCCGGAGGAGTACGCTACCTTGTACCGGGATTTCGCCGTGTATTGCCGCGAGTTCGGCGGGACCAAGCCATTTTTGGTCGCCAGCGGCCCTTCGGGGGCTGACGTCCGCTGGTCACGTGGGTTTATGGACAACTTGCGCGGAGCCCAACCCCAGGGCCTTTCCATGCACTACTACACCGGCGGCCGTGATCATGCAACCGACTTCACTCCCGAGCACGCCAATGATCAGCTTTCCCTCTATACCAGGGTTGAGCAGGCAATCGTGCAGCAAAGGCATGTCTTGGACGGCTATCGTGACGGCCAGAACGTAGGGCTAATCCTGGATGAGTGGGGCGTGTGGGACCGCATCCCGCCGGACGATGAGAAACGCTATGGAAAGCTATGGCAGCAGAGCACCATACGCAGCGCCGTGGCCGCCGGTCTGGGTCTGAACATCTTCAATCGCCAGGCCGACAAGCTGTACATGTGCAACATCGCGCAGATCATGAACGTGCTGCAGTCGCTGCTGCTCAGCGATGGGCCCACCGGAGAGCATTGCGTTCGTACCACGACCTATCATGCCTTTTCTTTGTTCAAGCCTCATCGCTCCCAGCGAGCTGTCCGCATCGAGGCGGAGAACTCTTCTCCGCTTGGTCTCTCGGTTTCAGCCTCGAAGAGCGACAAGCAACTGGTGATGAGTTTCGTGAACCCTCGTAGCGACGCAGACTTGCAAGTGGAGTGCACGCTGGCAGGCAGCAGCGCCAAAACCGGGACCGCCCAGATTCTTCACGACCAGGA
>DATFQZ010000096.1:0-2522 GCA_035263765.1 Candidatus Angelobacter sp.
GACGCGGGCGGGTTTCTGAGCAGCCGCGTGCATGAGTACGGCAGCGTGCTGCTGATGCTGGCGGGCGTGATCAACGTGCTCGGCGTGTCGAGCGCGCTGGACCAACGGGAGGGATGAATGTCGCATTCGATGTTGACGCTATTGTGTGCGTCGCTGGTGGCGGCGGCGACGGCGGCTATGGAAAATCGGACGCCGCGGGAGCGTGGATGGGTAGCTGCGAAGACGTTCGTCTATTGCGTAGCGGCGGTGATGGGTGGTAGCTGGCTGATGTACGCGATCCACGGCTAGCCTGACTTTCGCACTTCGGGAGCGTCAAGGGGATTAAGTGTCCTGGAATCAACTGAGGCTATCAAAAGGTCTTCACCACAGACGGGGTTGAGTTGGGGCGGGAGTGGGGGCGGTCGGTAACGTCGGAGCGGTGATTCGAGGTGGCGGTTGCGATGGCAGTTTCAGTTGGATTTGATCGAGCCACAACTGCAGATCCTTGGCTGGTTGCGTGTAGCGCGGCAAAATCAGCCAGCGCGCATCGCGCGTCGGAATCCAAACATCGATCATCTGAATCGTGCCCAGTTTCTCCAGTACTGCCGTCGGCGTTAGACCCGGTGCGTGAATCTGTAATCGATTCTTGAGCGTGACTTGAAGGCAGTAAGCCAGGAACGCAATCAGGATGTGCGCGTCAACGCGATGTTCCAACTGATGATAGATCGGACGGATTCCCAGATCCGTTTTCAAAGAGCGGAACACTGCCTCGATCTGCGTCAACTGCACGTAACGTGTCCATAGCACCGCCGGATCTTCCGCCGTCAGATTGCTGCGCAGCAGATAGTGTCCGTCACGCTGCTGTGCTTTTTGCAGCTTGCTCTTTTCCACGCGGAAGGAAAATGTCTCGCGGGTCACCTGCTCGCTGGCCAGCGGCATCCGAATCTTCACAAAGC
Organism: Candidatus Angelobacter sp.; assembly: GCA_035263765.1. Taxonomy (GTDB): domain Bacteria; phylum Acidobacteriota; class Terriglobia; order Terriglobales; family Acidobacteriaceae; genus Angelobacter. Next base: position 936 of record DATFQZ010000096.1, read on the forward strand.
CGAACGCCCGGCCCGCCTCCTTCTTGGCGGCTCCGATGCGCAGCAACAACTGATCGCGACCGGGCAAACTGCCCCGCATCGCGCGTAGTTTGCGAAGTAGTCGCGCCAGCCGCTTGCGCCGCATGGCAATCTCTTTGGCTTGCCGCCCATCGCTCCGCGCCAGCACATACAACTCGCCCTCATGTTCGTACAACTTTACCTGCACGCTTTCGCGCACTTTCTGCCACGGCAGATCCAACCACTTCTTCTCATGCTTGTTGATTCGCCCCTTGGGCGTTCCCACCAAGTAGAACATCTCCCGCCCCGGCTCGCGCATCTCGCGCAACATGGCCTCGGTGGGAATGCCACGGTCCATTACCCACACCCGTCGCGCTTTGCCGTAGGTCTTTTCGATGTGGTTCAGAAACGGCCGCAGCGTCTTATGTTCCGACGTGTTGCCGTCCATCACTTCATAGGCCAGTGGGAACCCGTCCGGCGTCACCACCAGCGCGATCACCACCTGCAAACAGTCCGGCCGGCTGTCACGGCTGTATCCACGCCTGGCTTTCGGATTCTCCTCCATTTCGCCTTCGAAGTATGTGCTGGTCAAGTCATATAACAACACTTCAAAATCGGCTTGGAATAATTCAGACCACTTCTGCTTTAACCAGACAAACAGATCCTGCTTGTGTTCCAGCACCCGATCCAGGCAGCGGTACAATCGGTCCTTTTCGGCTACCGCGAAGCTCTCTTCCAGCAGTGCATCCATCGCGCTTTCCACAAACCAATGACGATGCACCCGAAACTCGCTGCCCGGCTCCAGCAGCCGGTTCACCACCAGCAGCCGTAGCACCTTCTCCCAACTCACCGTCTCGCGTCCTTCCGGCAAGTGCGCTTGCCAGAACTCGCTCAGCCCCAACTGATGCCAGAGTTCGCTGGCCAGCCAGCAGTTGCCGAAGGGCCGCGGGCGCCTCAACTCCAGCCCGCTGAGTTTCACCTGGATACTATCTAGGGCATCTTCCGGTAGTGGACGATCCTCCGGAAACAGACTCAGCTCGGTGAACTGTTGTTTCTCTTCATCGAACACCGCCAGCGTCTTGCGCCACGACGCCTGCTGCTGGTCGTTGATCTCCCCCAAGTACAGCACGGTCCGTTGAACGGTCTTGTCGGCGGAGATCCGCTGGTTCTCCACGATGCTGAAGTAGCGATGGTCTTTGCCGTCCTTCTTCCGATTTGTGCTGCGCAAAAACAAGCCAACAGCAGAATGCCAGAAAGCCGAACGCTATGGAAGAGGGTAGGTCTTCACTCTGCGGTTTTTCCGAAGACCCATGTTGCAATGAATCGGCTTAGGCATTACGCCTTGGCCAAAATGGCTCTGGAGTGCGAAGGGCAGGCTAGAAGCCGCGGCTCTCTCACGGACGCGGCTCTACTGCAAACCCTTTGCCTTCTCAAAATCTTCCTGCAGCTCGCCGTGATCTTCTCCGCCGCATCCGCACTCGCCCCGCGGAACTTGGCGCCCAGGCTCTCCTGTGTGGTCGCCCAGATCACACCGCCGCCATGGCTTCATGTCGCCGGTCGGTGGAGTGACGGCTTTCGTTTTCTCCCAGG
>DATFQZ010000097.1:0-17475 GCA_035263765.1 Candidatus Angelobacter sp.
GCTGGACAGCACGCGTGAGGTTTCCGCTGAAGATCGCGAACTCATCGGCGTCTGTGCCGGCCGCCGCGCGCTGGCCGTGGCCAACAAGTCAGACCTGGCAGGCGCTCATGCGCCGCAGCTCAATGGCTTCAAGATCTTTCGCACTTCGGCCCTGACCGGAGAAGGCATTGAGGCGTTGCGTGAAGAAATCCTCAGTCAAATCTCCGGTCACCCCGGCGGAGAGCAGGAAACAGGATTTCTCACCAATATCCGCCACCAGCGTTTGGTGGAAGAATCGCTCAAATCGCTCGCGGCTGCGCGCAAAGCTGTCGAGGGCAAGATTCCACACGAGATGATCATGCTCGACCTCTATGGCGCCATGCGTCCGCTGGACGCGATTACCGGCGAGACCACAACCGACGACATCCTGAATCTGATCTTCAGCAGCTTCTGTATTGGTAAGTAGTCACCGGAGAATTCAGGAGCGACCGCACCTCACCACTGATTACACTGATCGCACTGATCGATTTGGTCATGACCCAATTCTTGATCAGTGTCATCAGCGTCATCAGTGGTAAGGTTCTTCTGCGGCCCCGGAGCTGTCCGGTCAAAATTAAAGTTGCGCCACGTTTACCGTGACAATGCCTTCTATCTCATCCAGATTGTCGCGGCCTTTTTCAAACGTGACTCCCGGAACTTTGGCGAAGGTCTCAGCCAGGCGCAGTTCTTTCACTTCAAACAAGCGCTGGCCGTCGCGGCCGATGCGTTCGTCGTAGGTGGCGCCGGTCAGATAATAAGGATGGCCATGCCATAGCAGGAGCGACGGCTGCTGCTGTTGCAGTCGGGAAAGCAGGATATCGATACTGGTCGGAGCGCCGGCAACGTAACGCAACTCCAGGCGGACGTGGCGGCCGTCGTCGAGCACGAACTCGTTGTTGACGATCCTGGCCAAATCGTCCATGGCCGGCAGATGGGAGACGCAAATCTCACCGTAATTGATCCGCATGACCCAGAAGTTCTGGTCCAGCGCGACGTCCTGCTTGTGCAGCATGGTCTCCAGACCCGCGGCCAGCGCCCAGTTCTCGCAGTTCTGCTTGGCGGTGACCAACTGGGGTTCGTGGAGATCGGCAGTCTGGTCCGGCTTCAGATAATACTGCTGCCTGTTCTTCTTTTGGGCGCCGGCAGTCAGAGTAAGAGACAGCAGCATACAAAGCCAAATGGCTTGGAAAAGTTGGCGCATCTCGACGCCAGTGTACCGCGGTTTGCCGCCGGGAGAGCCCCTGGCTTTGCCCTATGTGCTCATTTTGCCAAGGCGGCCAGGGCTTTGCGAAAAAGGCCGTCAAAAGGTTCGTTCGCCGTATTGCCCAGCCGGGCCAGCGCGCGCTCTGCCAGCGGACGCTGGTACCCGAGATTGACCAGGGCGGAGATCACGTCTTCCTCCACCGGCGACACCGCGTGCACCGCAGCCGCAACGGCGAAAGCTTCCAGCTTGTCGCGCAACTCCAGCACCATGCGTTCCGCGGTCTTTTTGCCGATGCCGGGAATGCGCGTCAGCGCGGCCAGGTCGTTGCCTTTGATCGCGGCCACCATGGCGTCGGCGGGCATGCCGCTCAGGATCGTGATGGCCAGCCTCGGCCCGATGCCGCTCACGCTGATCAGTTTCTCGAACAGTTGCTTTTCTTCGCCGCGCAGAAAACCAAACAAAGCGAGCGCATCTTCGCGCACATGGGTATGAATGTGGAGTGCCACATCCATGCCGGCCGGCGGCAGAGCGGAAAAGGTGGGAATGCTGATGTGGACTTCGTAGCCCACTCCCCCGGCCTCCACCACGGCTTGGTTGGGATGTTTGGAAATCAGCTTGCCACGAAGGTGAGCAATCATGCAGCTCTGTGCCTCACTGCGCTCCGGCTGTTTGCGCGAGCGCTTTACTCAAAGAGCCGTCGGGATTGATAGTTTGAAAAACGGGCACAAATGTGGGCAGCTTGCCCCACGGCATCCAGGGGACAAGCAAGGCGATTCCCACGTCGAAAGTAGTGACCAGCTTGTGCCCGAAGTCGAAGAGCTTGAAATCAAAAAAATGCCTCCCCACCGACCCCACGAGTTGCCAACTGAAAGGCACGTTCTGAAAATGCATAAGCACGTGCGTGAAGTAGATGGCGTCTCCCCACCATTTGGCGGCCAGCGTGAGCACTGCGGCCAACACCTGGCCCGCGCGGTCGCGCTTGCCCATGGCCTTAAAAATGAGCCAGGCCACCGGAATGCTGATGCCAAACGCCACCACGGCGTGCAGCTTGGGTGACCATTTGCCGCTATCGGCTTCCATCCAACTGACCAGCCAACCCCATGCGCTGCCGGTGATCGCGGCAGCAACCAGCCCGGCGACCAGCCCTGCCGCGTAGTTGGCGTCCTTGGCTTTGTATTCATCGGCCTCGCGTTGTTTTTCGGCGGCAATCCTCATCTGGCAAGCCGTACAGTGATACCCGGGCATGCCGTTCATCAGCGTGATCTGCCGGGTCTCGGCCGTGGTGCAATCTTCGCACTTCCCCGTGAAAGCCGGCGCATACTTGCTGACTTCCTGGATCACAACATCGAGCAGGCCGATCACGTCTTCCACTTTGGGTTTCTTCATTGCGTAGACCCATGAGACTGTTATCTGCTTGTCAGTCGCCTTGACCCATTTCTTGTTCAAAAACGAGGGAAACTCAGGTTTGGATTTGATTGCTTCCTGAATTTGCGGCGCGGAGTTGGTTGCAGGAAAGCGCACCATGAAGGCAAAGCCGCTATTATTTCCAGCTCGGGTCAGCGCCAGTGCAACCAGATATCCCTTGCGGACGCCAATCACCGCCCCCTTCTGATTCGAGGTGTTGTCATTCTTGAAGGTGGCGCACTTGGGGACGTACGTGCAGCCCAATTGCTGGGCCAGTTGACCAAGATAGGCCGGAGCGTTCATTGCAACCGCTAAACTAACGCACTAGCTGTCGCGAAGCAAGATGAGATCATGCGCGTCGCTTGTAGAAAATGTTGAACTCAAAACCAGGTTCGGGCGGGAACAGCTCGGCGACCTTTTTCAGGCGCTGGGCCATGGCCGAGGGCGCCAGCAGGGGATACTCGCGTTCGCGCAGCTCGTAGTAATCCACAACATCCAGATAGAGAGAGAGCAGGTAAATGGCGATGGCGTCAGAAAAAGCCGCGCTCAGGTAGGTGGACTTGGCTTTTTCATCGGGGCGCGCGGCATCGCTGCTCAGGGCCTGTTTGCGCGACTCGAAAGCCTCCAGGCTGGTTTCACCGCGGACGTTGGCCAGGGCCTGCGACCACACCAGATCGGCAAATTCCGGAGAAATGCCGGCCTTTTCCACGAAGGTATGTCCCACGTGGATGTAGAACTCAAACGCCACGGAAAAGCGGTCATCGAGCAGACGGGTAGAGATGAAGACGCATTGCGCGTCGCCGGCGTCGACGTCGCGATGGCAAGCTGCGTGGGCGCTGAAGGCGGCGTCAAAACGCTCCGCGATCAGCGGATCATCGCCGTCGCTGAAGGCCAGAGGGACGAAGTAGAAGGCTTTGCGGTCGAGCGCGGCGGCCATCGCGCGGGGCACGGTTCTCACCATTCTCTCCAGGTCCGCGGAGGGCAGCGTGACTTCGCCCAGCGCGGTGTAGCAAACGCCGTTGGGCGCCTGGGTCACGCGCACATCGCGGATAATTTCCTGCGCGCTGCGCAGAGGTGCGTTGGCCGTCTGGCTCACGGTATTATTCTAGCGTAGGCCCCGCTCCAACAGCCTCGTCCTCATGCGCACTCTTTTTCTCAGCCTCGCAATCGGTCTGGCTTCCGGTGTGATCTGCTTCTTTCTTTCCGTGGCTTTTTTGTGCTTTGTCCTGCTGATCGTCTCGGCTGTCAGCCACAACCGCGCCGATTTTACGTTGGTTTACAAAGTTGCTGCTCCAGTCGCGGGCTTAGCGGCGGTTACGGGGTTTTCCGTTGCGCTGGTGCGCGGGATACGCTCGGCCGCGGCCCCCAAGTAAAACCTGGCGCCTAGTTGAAAGCCAAGATAATTTTCCTCGAATTTTTCAACTACATTCCATCACGGCTGACGAGCATGGGGCCCTGACGACAAACGCACGGTAGAGCTCCGCATCCCACATTACGACTTGATCCGGGTCGGAGCAGAAAAATGAGACGAACTTGGGTTGTGCGGCTGTTCTTTCTGGTTCTTGCCGTGGTCGGTTGTTGCCTTCTGAACGGATGTGCCAGCACGACCACCTTCAGGGGATCCGTAGCGGCTCCAACGCCCACCCCGTCGCCGACGCCGACCCCCTCACCCACGCCATTCCCCACTCCCACCCCCTTTCCGACGCCGACGCCAACACCAACTCCGACGCCAACTCCTACTCCGACACCGACCCCAACGCCCACTCCGACGCCAACACCGACGCCCACTCCCACTCCCACCCCGACTCCAACTCCAAGGCCATCATCGATTACTGACCCGAAGCCGACGGCCAGCCGGTTCATCTTCGGCACTCCAGGATTTGAGAGTGGAAGCGTTCAGGCAGGAGTGATCAACAAGGACGGCACAATCTCTCGCGTGCCGGGATCTCCGTTCGATGAGGGACTCGGCCAGCCCAGCATCATCCAGGTCACCGCCGAGGCAAAAGGACGCTTCGTTTACGTGCTCAACGTCGAAGCCACAGCTGGGGGTGAACTCATCGGCCACCCGGGCATCTGCGGCTTCGCCGTCGACCCTGCGACAGGCGCGTTATCGCGGGTACCCGGCAGCCCGATCGTCTTCCCGGTGCGCAACGACAACAACATCGCTGTTGATGGCTCGGGGCACTTCCTCTTTGAGCCGAATCTCTCTAACACCGGTTTCGATGTGTACTCCATTGACCAGAAGACCGGTGGGCTGACGAAGACATCTGCCAACTCGAATGCGCCACCGGTAGGGAGCTTCGTCAATGCCGCCGCGGACGGGCGCCTGTTATTCAACGCGGGCAAGGGCATGGTGGAAGTCTTTTCCATCGCGGCGGAAACCGGAGAGCTGAGGGCTGTTCCCGGGACTCCTACTTCCACTGCCGGCTCCGCCGGCCCGATCGCCGTGACGGCCGACGGCAAATTTCTTTACGTGGCCAATCAGAAGGAAGGCACCGTCATGGTGTTCGCGATCGCCGCCAACGGAGCGCTCACGCCAATGAACGGGTCTCCGTTCGCGATCGACCAAGGCGCACAGAACCTGGCTCCCACTCCTGATGGAAAGTTCCTCTACGTCGCAGCGTTCACGCTCACCAGCACCGGCGCCAACGTGACCGTGAAGGGATACTCGGTCAATCCATCCGCGGGTGCATTTACTCGAGTGGCGGGGGCTCAGGTCAACAACGCAAACTCGGTTACGGTAGACCTCTCCGGCCAGCGGGCTTATATCTCGGTAACGTCTGGTGTGACTGGCGGTCTGCAGCTCGCCGTCTACAGCATCAACCCCGCGTTGGGAGCCCTGACGAAGATCGGACAGATTGACGCGCCGGTCAGCGACAATCCTTTTAATGTGGTGACGACTCCTTGACTGGTTCCTGGGGTAGGGTACAGCGCGCCCAACTATCCGCGATTCGAGAGCGGGAAGGATGATCGGGAGGTGTACATGGGGCGAGCCGAGCGAGGACGGACTCCAGCGGCACAACAACTCCTGATGATGGAGAGGCAATTAGTGCCTGATTTCTTGGAGGACTCGCTCGAATGGCGCCGCTTGTTCTCGGAGATCTGGGGCACGTTCCTGTTGGTACTTGTCGCTGCGGGTGGCGGCGTAGTTGGGGCGATGAGTCACGGACAGGTTAGCTTAGAGATGATGGTGGTGGCGCCAGGAATCATGGTGATGGCGATTATCTATTTCATGGGGGAGGTGAGCGGAGCGCACTTGAATCCGGCGGTCACTCTGGCGTTTGCTGTGCGGCGCAACTTTCCCTGGAAGAGAGTCCCGGGTTACGTTATCGGACAATTGATCGGAGGCGTTTGTGCAACGATGTTACTGCGGGCTATGTTTGGGACGGTTGGCGCACTCGGTGCAACTTTGCCTGGCAGCGGCGTGACTAATGCAAAGGCGCTGGCGATGGAGGTGGTGCTTACTACCGGGCTCGTGAACACGATCCTGGGAACGGCCTCAGGCGCGCGAAACATCGGGACGAATGGCGCAATTGCCGTGGGTGGATATATTGCTCTGGCGGGCCTTTGGTCCGCACCGGTTTCTGGCGCCTCGATGAACCCGGTACGATCCCTCGCACCGGATCTGGTCCGCGGCGACCTGAGCACGACTTGGATTTACATCGTCGGGCCGCTGGCAGGAGCCATGATCGGAGTTGCCTTTGAGTGGATACTCAAAGGGAGGCCCACGGCAGCCGGAAGGATCGCGGCCGAGGGCACATTGGGTAAAGAGGATCCCGGCCCTTGAAGTGCTACTGTCTTGTTTGTTGTTGTTGATTTTCCGCAACGAGCCGGACTATGGGATAGGAAGCCTGCACAGCGAGCCAATTGGGTGAATTGGGGGCTGCGTCTTCGGGCTTTAAGAACGCGATAATGTTTCCGGTTTTGATGTCTCGGAAAATGAATTCAAGCTCACCATCTCTCAAACGGGATTGCTGGTAGAGATCCGGCAACATGATCTCAAAGTTTCCCTCTGTGTCGGGACGAACTTTGCCGAGATGAAATGTTGTCACTGGTCCGTCCATGATTCCGAAGAATTTGAATGACCAATCTGCAAGGTAGACCACTTCGATTTCTCCGTTCGGCATCATGGTCGCTGAGGATTGTAAAACCTGTCCACGAAACAGGACTTGGCCGGATGGATAACAATCTAGCGTGCGCTCAACCGTCACGCCGGAGAATGTCAAGTCCAACGTGCTAATTTCGCATCCGGGTAGATATGCGATGATCTTCACGTTCTTAGCGGCTCGACCTTCCACGAATGGGTCAATATCGTAGGACGTTTTCTCTTTTTCTGGGTTTACAAAACCGCCGTACCCACCAAACGGGCCTGTAAGGAAATACTCGATCTGAGCGTTTTCTGAAGCAATCCCCGATGGGAGCGCCAGGGACACGTGCGGACGATCTTGGGCCGGGAGAACCAGTGTCATGGCGAGAAGAGCGAAGATCGCGGCCAACGATCGCGACATACCTGCCAAGTATAACTGTTGAAGAAATCGCCATGCTCACTGTCGGTCTTCTGACCGATTGACCCCCGCGCGGCCTCGATTTAGACTTTTCTCCCTTCAAAGGAGATCCCTATGAAAATGCCGCGGCGGTTAACCGTTGTTTCTCTTCTTGTGTTCTGCGCGTTCGCGTTCTCGAGCGCGCTGGCCCAAGAAAACCTCGACCAGCAAACCTTAGAGATGATCTACAGGATCCGCTATGAGGGATTCCGCAATTCCAAGGTCATGGAAACCGCCAGCGGGCTTATGGACGGCATCGGCGCGCGCCTGACCGGCTCGCCCAACATGAAGCGCGCCAACGAGTGGACTCGCGACAAGCTCACCGAGTTCGGCCTGGCGAACGCCCACCTCGAGCCGTGGAGCCCGTTCGGCCGCGGCTGGGTGAATGAGTTTGTAAGCGTGCGCATGACGTCCCCAGATACCGCGCCTCTCATCGCCTATGCCAAGGCATGGACCCCCGGGACCGACGGCGCGGTCCGCGCCAAAGTCATCCGCGTGAACATCCGCACGCCGCAGGATCTGGCGCGTTACAAAGGCAAGCTTGCCGGCAAGATTGTCCTGCTTGGCGATGACGGAGAAGTCAAACCCTCGACCGAGCCGCTCTCGCAACGGTACGACGAAAAGAAACTATCGGAGCTCGAGCAGTACGAGTTTCCCAGCCCACGCGATTTAGCGCGTTTTCGCGAGTTCCAGCAGAGGGCCCGCCTCCAACGCCAAATCAACAAGTTCTTTGACGACGAAAAGGTCGTCGCCCTGATCGATCACAGCCGCGGCTCCATCAATGGCGGCACGGTGTTCGTGCAGTCCGGCGGCTCGTACAAGGAAGGCCAAACCGCGGGCACGCCGCAGCTCACCATGGCCACTGAGCACTGGGACCGCCTCGCTCGCCTGCTTGCCGCGAAGCAAGAAGTGGAGCTGGAGATCAACGTCAAGAACACTTTCTCTGACGCCATGACCCAGTGGGACACGATCGCGGAAATCCCCGGTGGCGACAAGAAGGATGAAGTCGTGATGGTCGGAGCGCACCTGGATTCCTGGCACACCGGTCAGGGCGCCACCGACAACGGCGCAGGCTCGGTGGTGATGATGGAAGCCATGCGCATCCTGAAAGCTTTGGACATCAAACCGCGGCGCACCATTCGCATCGGCCTGTGGAGCGGCGAAGAAGAAGGCCTGCTCGGCTCGCAGTGGTATGTGGCCCATCACTTCGGCTCGCGACCGGAATCCACGGATCCCGAACGTAAAGGCGATCCCACGATCACCCGCCGCGACGCCGGCCCTGTCACTCCCAAGCCGGAAGCAGCCAAGGTTTCCGTTTACTTCAACGTGGACAATGGCACCGGCAAGATTCGCGGTGTTTACCTGCAGGAAAATGCGGCAGTGTGGCCTATCTTTGAGGCCTGGATGAAACCTTTCCATGACCTGGGCATGGACACGCTCACCATGCGCAACACTGGCGGGACCGACCATCTTTCCTTCGACGCCGTCGGCATCCCCGGGTTCCAGTTCATCCAGGATCCCGTGGAATACGACACGCGTACCCATCACTCCAACATGGACGTGTATGACCGCCTGCAAGCCGACGACCTGAAACAGATGGCGGTCATCGTGGCGTCGTTTGTATACATGGCCGCGCAGCGCGAGCATATGTTTCCGCGTAAGCCGCTGGAGCCGCCTTTGCCGCCGATTCCGCCGGCTGAGGATGAGAGCCCGGCGCCGGCGAGACCATAGAGGGACAGCACAGGCGGCGCAACGGTCTGAGAAAGAGCAAAAGTCGAGGTGTCCTTGCCTCCGATTCCCGTCGTCGGAACAGGAGCGCCCCCACGCCGAGATGCGCCATTGCAGTCCCTAAGCCACCGTTCACGCTGCCTGGGTTGAGTCTGTAAACGACTGAAAGGCTTCGATTTAGCAGATGGTATTGCTCTGTCGCAGACCGCCCAGGTAACCTGCGACCCTGTACTCCTGTTCGATTAGCAAGGCTTAACTATTGATAAGCTTGTCCAATTCCCCCAAGAGGACAGGTGTATGTACAAGAACCTTGCTTGGGGACCGTTCAAAACCTTTAGTCTTTCCGCACATTTGGTGATTATCACGCTGGTTCTGCTGTGCGCCGTCGCCTCGGCGCAACAGCCAGCCTCAACACCGACCGATGCAGAGACAGTGAAAGCGTTATTGCAGCGGATGCAAGACCTGGAAGACCAAGTACGAACGTTGAAATCCCAGGTGCAGACGCTCACCGCCGCTGCGCAAGCGAATCCCGCACAGGCGAGTCCAAAAGAGCCTGCTGCCGGCGACGCGGCCTCCGCTGCTCCGGTCACCACCCCTGCTCCGGTCACCACTCCGGCGCAGGTTGCCGAAGAGTATGGTTCGGCCACCCAGGCGCACCCGATGGAGATGAACACTCCGCGGCTGCAACTTCGCGGCTTCGGAGACGTGAGCTGGAACGCCAAAGATCTCGCCGGCAGCACAAATTCATTCACGCTCGGCCAGCTGAACCTGTTTATCACGTCGCGTCTCACGGACCGGGCAAGTTTCCTGACCGAGACAGTGATAGAGGCGGACTCCGGGACGAACCAGTTCGGAATTGAACCGGAACGTCTGTTGTTTCTTTACAGCGTCAACGACCACCTGAACTTTTCCGTGGGACGCTACCACACCAGCATCGGCTTCTATAACACCGCTTACCATCACAGTGCCTTGATGCAGACCACGATGAAGCGCCCGTTTCTTTTCCAGTTTGAGGACAGCGGCGGAATCCTGCCGGTTCACAACGTGGGGGTCAGCGCTACGGGCGTCGTTTCCAGCAAACTAGGCCTGCATTACGTCGCTGAGATTGGCAACGGCCGCAGCGCCCGTACCGATCTGGGCAATAACCCGGTGCAGAATGTCACTGATGAAAACAACGGGAAATCCTTCAATTTCGCGCTCTACGTGCGTCCTCCTGGAATTCCCGGGTTACAGTTCGGAGCCTCCGGATATCATGACCATCTGAGTCCGGTCGTGCTGGTGGGCGGCGTGCCTGTGATTACTCCCAACGTGCAAGAGAACATCATCTCTGGACACGTGGTCTACCAAACCAACCAATTCGAGTTTCTGAATGAAGCTGTCGTGTTACAGCACGCTCCCGACTCAGGAGCGCTGGCCAATAACATTCCCGCCTTCTATTCGCAGATATCGAAGAGGTTCGGCAACTACCGCCCTTATTTCCGGTATGAGTACGTCAATGTTCCGGCGAGAGATCCGCTGTACTCGGACGTGGCGTTGGTGCATGGACCGCGAGCGGGCTTACGTTACTCGCTCAGTGAGTCGGCGGCATTCAAGATCGAATTTGGCCGCGACATGCGCCGCAACCTGCCCTCGGTAAACCTGATAGGAACGCAACTTTCGTTCGCATTCTAGAAAGGAGATCAGAGGCACTTATGACTATCAAAAGAACCATCGGTTCCCTGGTCGTCCTGGCGGGGCTCCTTCAGATCGGCGCAAGTGGGGGCAGCGAGCAGATACCTGCCAGCCTAAAGGGCTCGCAAGACCTTGCGGTTGTGATCAATCCTAAGAACGACACCAACGATCTTTCGAGCGCCGAGTTGCGACAAATACTTCTCGGCGAGCGCAAGTTCTGGAAGAATAAGGCGCCGCTCACCATCGTGCTCCGCGAGCCGGGAAGCCGCGAGCGCGAGGAAGTGATCGCTTCGCTGAGGATGAGCGACGCAGAATTCGGCCAGCATTGGCGCGACAGAGTATTCCGCGGCGAGGCTGCAGCGGTGCCGCTGGCCGTTCCTTCGAACGGCATGGCCAGCCAGGTGGTGCGCGATAACGCCGGCGGCGTGACCTTTGTTGTCGCTAGAAACTTGAGCCTGGACTTAAAGGTTGTGAAAATTGATGGGAAATTGCCGGGCGAGACTGGCTACCCGCTGAAGTAGAGGCTCCAGCCCGATTTCCCGCGAGGTGGAGCGAGAGCCTGCCGCTACAGAATTACCTCCAGCCATCGGCGTCCCAGGCTCCGCTTGTCCTCTTCGGGAAAGATGACGAAAGGAACGCGAAAAGGCAACACCCTCCATACGCAAGTCCCAGCGATTACAATAGAAGCGACCCTCAAGTCTAAGAATCCGAAAGAAAAGAGCTAATGTCGTCACTGCCTTTACCCATCGCCGCGTTCCTTGCCGGGGTGGTTTCGTTCCTTTCGCCATGCGTCTTGCCGCTGGTGCCGGGATACGTCTCGCTCATCTCCGGGGCCAGCGTAGAGGAGCTTGAATCCCAGGATCGCAAGTTGCTTCGCACGGTCCTGGTGCACTCGCTCATGTTCATCCTGGGTTTCACCCTGGTTTTTGTGGTGCTCGGAGCCACGGCTACGGAACTGGGCAGGCTGGTCACGGCTTACCGCAAATGGCTGACGTGGTTGGCCGGTGCATTCATCATCGGATTCGGCTTGCATCTGACAGGAATCTTGAAAATCAAAGCCCTGTACATGGACAAGCGGTTACATTCCGTGGGCAGCGGCAAATCGCCGATCGGGGCCTTTGTGGTCGGGTTTGCCTTTGCCTTCGGATGGACGCCCTGCATTGGGCCCATCCTGGCAACCATCCTGCTGGCGGCCGCCAAGCTGGAGAGCGTGGGCAAAGGAATTCTCCTGCTGTGGATTTATTCGCTAGGGCTGGCGGTGCCTTTCCTGCTGACCTCGATCGGCATCGGCCGTTTTATGGCATTCTACGGGTGGTTCCGGCGCCACCTGCACACTGTGGAAGTCGTGAGCGGCGTCATTCTGATCGTCATTGGCGCGCTGATCCTGACTCAGCACTTTACGATCATCAACAACTACCTTGGGTTTCTGAACCGCTTTTCGATATGAGGAGTTCGTGAATAAGAGCGTAACTTTCATTCTGGCTGTCGTCGTTGGCATCACCGGCCTTTTGTTTGTCGGGAAATTCTTGTCGCACCATAAAGATTCGGACTTGGCCCCAGACTTCAACCTGCCGGTGCTCCAGGGCGCGGACACCAAGACTCTGCAGCTTTCCTCGTTGAAGGGCAAAGCCGTGCTGGTGAACCTTTGGGCCACGTGGTGCGAGCCGTGCAAGATCGAGATGCCCTGGCTGGTAGAGCTGCAGAAGAAATACGGAGATCAGGGGTTCGTGATTCTAGGCGTGGCCCAGGATGACGCCAGCGACGAGGAGGTCCTGGCCTTCGCTCACAAGATGAAGCTGAACTACCCGATCCTGAGAGGCAACAACCGTATGAACGATCTGTATCCGTCACAAGGCCTGCCGCTTTCGGTGTACGTTGACCGGAACGGCAAGGTCGTGCAGCGCGTGGTGGGCCTGGTGAGCGAATCCGTCATGGAAGATGCCATCAAGAAGTCACTGGAACAGGGCGGAGGCGGCACTGGCGACAGGAGTCTAGCTTCGAAGCAATGAATAGAAATCTTCTTTTTTTCACGGTCGCGCTGCTCCTGTGCGTCGCCGCCAGCGAGAAGCTTTGGCCGCGAGGGCTGCAAGACGCGAACCATACCAGCTCCAGCGGCCCGGAGAAAGGCGCCACGGCTCCCGATTTCACGCTGAAAGTCGTGGACGGAAAGGGCCAGACCATGCAGCTCTCTTCGCTCCAGGGCAAAGCCGTCCTGGTGAATTTCTGGGCTACGTGGTGCGAGCCGTGCAAGATCGAGATGCCGTGGCTGGCGGAACTGCAGAAAAAGTACGGGCCGGAAGGACTGCAGATCATCGGCGTGGCCGTGGACGACTCCGGCGAGAAGAACATCTCCGGTTTCGCGCGCAAGCTGGGCGTGAACTACCCGGTATTGCAGGGCACGGAAAAAGTGGCGGATATGTACGGCGGCGTGGAGGGTCTGCCCATGTCGTTTTTTATCGACCGCTCAGGCAAAGTCAGCGACAAGATTCTTGGCTTGGTGAGCGAATCGGTGATCGAAGACGCTATCAAGAAGTCGCTTGAACAGAAGGGCGACACCAAAACCGCGGCAGGAAAATGAGAAAAACAACCTTTCTTACACTCGTAGTCATTATGCTTTTGCGCGCTGGGACGTCTGCGCAGACGCCGGGGCGGGAGTTTGTCACCGTCGATCCCGTGGATCCCGTGACCGTACGCATGGGCAGCAGCGCGCCGATGCAGATCACGCTGCACGTCCAACCCGGCTACCACATCAATTCCAACAAGCCGCTGACGGAGGAACTGATTCCCACGCAGATTCATTTCACTCCGCCGGAAGATTTGGTCATCGCCAAGGTCCAGTATCCGGCGGGTGTGTTGACGAGTTTTCCTTTCGACCCCACGACCAAACTGAGCGTGTATTCCGGGAATGTGACCGTCAAGGCTGCGGTGTTACCGGCGCCCAAAGCTGGCGCGGGGACATACACCGTGCACGCCGAAGTGAAGTACCAGGCGTGCGACAACAACGCCTGCTACCCGCCCAAGCGAGTGCCGGTCGCCTTCGACGTGAAGATTACAAGCTCCAGCAGCAAATTGCCGAAGGCCAAGCCTACGCGTACCAGCCCGCATATACATAACTAGCGACTAGCCACTGGCAACTAGCTACTAGCTCTTGTCCAGTGGCCCTTGGGGCCGGCCGTTTCGCGGTGGAACTCGCGGTGGGTCTTCCATCAAAGCGTGACCCTGCTTTAGCTGGGCCAATTGCCAGCTGCCAGTTGCTAGCTGCTTAAAGCGCTATCGCTCTCACTTCCTGAATTTCCGGCAGGCCACGCAATTCCTGCAGCACACCTTCCGGCGCCGGCGTATCCACCTGCACAACAGCGATGGCTTCCGCGCCGATCCGTTTAGCGCTGCGTCCCAGTGCCAGGTTGGCGATGTTCACGTTGCCACGCCCGAGGATCGTGCCTACTTTGCCGACCACGCCGGGAACGTCGCGGTTGCGGATGTAGATGAGATGGCCTTCGAGCGGAACTTCAATGTCAATATCGTCCACGCCGATCAGCCGCAGCCATTCGCCACGCAGCAGCGCCCCTTTCACATGACGCTCATCGGCCGTGGTCTTGAGCGACAGCATGATCACGTCGCCGCTTCCGCCATCGCGTGTGTGCTCCTTGCTCTCCTGCACGTGGATGCCGCGTTCCTGGGCCAGCGCGGCGGCATTCACCACGTTGGCGTGCTCCGCCATGCGCTGGTTCAGCACGCCTTGCAAGGCGGAGTTGCGGATCAGCTCTGTGTTCCATTCCGCGAGGCGACCGCTGTAGCGCAGCGCGATCTGCTGCACGGAGCCGGAGCTGGAAACCACGTTGGCCAGAAACGCGCCCAGCTTCTCCGCGAGCGCAAGATAGGGGCGCATCTGCGCGTACTGCTCGTCGTCGAGCGACGGCATGTTGACGGCGTTTTGAATCACTCCTCGCCTCAGGTACTCGCGCACCTGTCCGGCGATCTGGAACCCGACTGCTTCCTGGGCCTCGTTCGTCGAGCCCGCGATGTGGGGGGTGGCCAGAACGTTCTCGAGGGAAAGCAGGGGCGAACCTTTGGGCGGTTCCGCCGTGAACACGTCGAGGGCGGCCCCGGCTACTTGCTTGCTCTTGAGCGCGGCGGCCAGAGCGGCTTCGTCGACCAGTTCGCCGCGCGCGCAGTTGACGATGCGCACACCCTTCTTCATCCTGGCCAGGGCCTGCTCGTTGATCATGCCCGCGGTCTGCGGCGTCAATCCGACATGCAGTGTGATGTAGTCGGCGGCGGCGTACAGCCGGTCGAGATCGGCCAGTTGGATATCCAGCTCGCGCGCGACCGATGCGGCTACGAAAGGATCGTGCGCAATCAGGTTCATCCCAAATGCCCGTGCGCGGCGCGCGACTTCGATGCCAATGCGTCCCAGGCCGATGACGCCCAGCGTCTTGCCGCGGAGCTCCGATCCTTGCAGCGATTTCTTCTCCCACTGGCCGGCACGGGTCGTGGAGTCGGCGCGCGAAAGGCTCCGCGCGAGCGCCAGCATGAGGGCCAGAGTGTGTTCGGCAACGGCGATGGCGTTTGCGCCGGGCGTGTTCATCACTGCGATGCCGGCCTTGGTCGCCGCATCCAGATCAATGTTGTCCACACCCACGCCGGCGCGGCCGATGACACGCAATTTGCGTGCACCGCGCAGGATGTCGGCGTTCACTTGAACGGCGGAGCGCACGATCAGGGCATCGGCGTCGGTTAGCGCACGAGGCAGATCCCCAGCGATCTGATCGGGCGTGATCACAGTCCAGCCCGGCTCCTCTTTGAGCAACTGCACTGCGTTGGCGGCGAGTTTTTCAGCAACCACGATCTTCATTGTTTTTGTCTTCGGCTGAAACCCAAACGGGATGGAGCAGACATGTATGCCTGCGTTTCACAATGACTGCCTTCACTTCGCGGCGGCGACCGTCTCCAAAGTCTCCGCGTAAACCTCTTGGGCAGCGCGCAGCCCCGCTCCAAGCTCAACCTTCTGTCCCAGGGCCGCGAGAACGTGCTCGAGCGCGCCAATCGCCGCGATGGTGTCAAGGTAGTCGTAAAAGCCCAGATGGGCGATGCGGAAGAGTTTTCCCTTCATCTCGCCTTGCCCGTTGGCGATCACCGCACCAAAACTGTTGCGAAAGGCTTTGACGATGTCGCCGGAATCCATGCCGGGCGGCGACGTGATGGCAGTGAGCGCGGCGCCAGGTGAACTTGCCGAAAACAGTTTCAGCCCCAGGGCCTGCGCCGCGGCCCGCGTCATAGCGGCCGCGGTCTCGGCGTTTGCGATCAGCAGTTCGCGGCCGGCGGCCAGATCGCCGTTGCCTTGTTCTCGCAGGTAGTCGAAGGCCGCGGCCAGCGCCGCCACCAGGGCGGTCGAAGGCGTGTAAGACGATTCTCCCTTCGCGCCGTTCTTGCGCTCTTTGCGCAGGTCGAAGTAATACCGCGGGTTCTTGGTGGTCTCCATACGCTGCCAGGCGCGCTCGCTGACCGCGCAGTAAGCCAGGCCAGGCGGAATCATCACGGCTTTCTGTGAGCCGCCGATGATCACGTCCACGCCCCAGGCGTCAACATCGAAGCGCGTCGTCCCCAGGCCGGTGATCGCGTCCACAACCAGCAGCGTGTCGGAGCCGCGCAGGACGCGCGCGATCCCTTCCACATCGTGCCGGGCGCCGGTGGAACTTTCCGTAGCTTGCATATAAAGGACGCGATGCTCGGGCTTGAGCTTGTCTTTTACCTGTTGCGGAGTGACGGTGTCGCCATAGGCGGCCGGCGCAACGTCCACTTCACAACCGTAAGCTTTTGCCAACCCTTCCCAGCGTTCGCCGAACTTGCCGGCCGTGACCACCAGCACTTTGTCGCCGGGCGAAGTCAGGTTGGCGACCGCGGCTTCCATCGCGCCGGTGCCGGATGCGGTAAACAGCACCACGTCATTCCGGCTGCCGACAAATATCTTCAAATCGGCCAGCACGCGCGTCAGCAGCGCGCGAAATTCGGCGGTACGATGATGCATGGTGGCCGCAGCCATGGCCAATTGTGCCGAAGGCAACAGTTGCGTTGGGCCGGGGGTGAAAAGGCGTCCTTTGCGAATCATAGGAAAGTAATCCCGCTTTTCAAGAGTTGGTGGCCCGAAGAAGGGCCGGGTCGAACGTGGTCAGTCAGGACGAATTGCGGAGATCAGCGTTGCGCCACAAACCTTGCCACTCACGATGATACTTGTTCGCAGCGCTGGGAATCAATTTACCGTTTTGTAAACATCCACCACGCAGTCACGGAGGCAAGGCGGGATGCCTCGCTGGCTCGGCATTTCAACATCCGACCTGGCATTTACAATAAGCTAGAACAACACAGGAGAAACATGAACATCTGTCGAAGGACTTCGTTCTTGCTGGCTGCGTTGCTGCTGGCGGACGTTACGAGCCTTGCGCAAAGCAACAAAAATAAGGACGAGCCTTCGCCCAAGAAGGATGAGGTCAACACGCTGCTAAAGCAGGAGTTTGAACTCGAAGACAAGGGGGATTTTGCCGCGGCCATTGAGATCAGCAAGAAGATTTGCAAGCTGCAGCCGAATGATCCGCGCCCTCTGAATACAATTGCTGGGCTCTATGGCAAGTTGGGGAAGTTTGAGGAGGAGATTACGTGGGCTAAAGAAGCGATCGCTGTTGACTCTCAGTATGCTCCTGCCTATGTCAACCTTGGCAACGCTCTGGCTTCTTCCGGCAAGCTTGCAGAAGCTCAAATCATTTTCAGCAAGGCCGCGGAGCTGGCCCCCAAGGACCCGCTCGCGGTCTATTCCCTCGGAGTTATTGCGGAGCAAGAAAATAAGCCCTACGAGGCGCTTGGGTTCTATAACAAATCCGTTGAATTAGATCCGAAGTTTGAGAATGGATA
>DATFQZ010000098.1:0-3758 GCA_035263765.1 Candidatus Angelobacter sp.
GGATACGGTCGAGGCCAACGAAGAACTGGGCTTCAAGGCTGACCATCGTGAGTTTCAACTTCCCGGGGAGATCCTGAAAGCCCTCGGGCTGAAGGCTGTGCGGCTGCTCTCTAACAATCCCCAAAAAGTTTCCGCTCTCGAAGCTGCCGGGATCAAAGTAACCGAGCGTGTCCCTTGCGAGGTCGAAGCCCACGCGGCTTCAAAGAAATATCTCAAGACAAAAAAAGAGAAACTCGGGCACCTGCTCTCAAAGCGGTAAAAGCAGTCAGCACTCAGCAATCAGCATTCAGCCCGCCCAGTGTTGTCGCGGGCCCAAGGTCCCACTCTGGGCATAGACACAGGATGGGGGCTGAATGCTGACTGCTGATTGCTTAGCGCAGCAGTTTCAGCAGCTCGTTCTTTCTTCCCGCCGGCAAGTCCAGCAGTGCCGACTTCACCAGCGCGCGGTAGACGTCTTGAGCCGCGGGCACACTCTTCAGCGCCTGCAGGTGTCGTCGAACCGTCTCCAGGTCGCCGCGCTTGATGGGGCCGCTGAAGGCAGCGGCTGCGCCTCGCTGCAGATAATTCCTGAAGGTCTGCTGCAAAATCGGCCCCATGACTTTCCTGGTTTGCGCGCGGCTGAGGCCGGCGGCGCGGCCGACGCGCTCTGCCGTCACCAGCGTCGCCACGACAAGGGGCGAGGAGAAGGATCCCAGCGCGTGATACAAGACCTTCGAGGCTTTGTGAATCGGAAAGATTTCCGCGCCCAGGGCTTGCGCAATCCGGCGCGCTTCAACTACAGCCTGGCGATCCCCTTCCACGGCCAAGGGCACGCCCTTCATGCGCGGCGAAGTGCCGGGAACGAAGGTCATCATGGGGTGGAGCGACGCGGTATGCGCCCCCCCGCGTTTGAGCGGGGCCAAGACGTCGCTCGAGAGCGCGCCGCTGGAGTGAAAAACGATCTTGCCTCTCCATCCGGGGCGGCGCGCCAGTTGCCGCGCAGTTTCGGGCAGGGCATCGTCGGTGTGGCACAACCAAATGATGTCGGAGGCCGGCCCCGCTTGCTCCAGGCGCACGGCTTTGCTCACCAGCCGTTTGGCCAACGCCATGGCGCGCTTTTGCGAAGACGCTGTATTGCGGAAAGCTACGAACTCAATGCGGTAGCCGGCTGAGTGCAGCGCCGGCCCCAACACAGACGCCAGGTTACCGGCGCCGATCAAAGTCACAGTCTTCGGCTGCACGTTGGTATGCAAGGCCATTCACGGCGAGGATAGCAGAAAGGGAATTGAGAATTTGGTAATTGGGTAATTTGGTAATTGCGTAATTGAAAAAGCGCACGCCTGCTGCAATTACCCAATTACCAACTTACTCAATTACCAAATCCGCTATATTGTCCTTATGTCTCGACGACCGAAGTCCAGCCGCGCTCGCGTCCTCTCTTCCAAAAGAGTCTTTGAGGGCCCCGTCTTCCAGGTTTTCTCTGAGCAGGTCGAGGAACCGGACGGAGTACGCGTGCGCCGCGATATTGTTCGTCACCACGGCTCGATCGTGATCCTTGCGCTCGACGAAGACGGTTCCCGGCGGCCACCGCGGGTGTTGTTGGAGCGGCAATACCGCCACGCGGCAGGGGCACGTATGTGGGAGCTACCGGCCGGCAGTCTTGAGCCGGGTGAAAACAAGCTGGCGGCCGCCAAACGCGAGCTGGCTGAAGAGACCGGCTATACAGCGGCCCGATGGCAGAGAGCTCTTTTCTTCTATGTGAGCCCGGGTTTTCTCGACGAAAGCATGGAAGTTTTTCTAGCCCGCGGCCTAAAAAAGGGTCAAGCGCAACCTGAGGAGGACGAACGCATTGCTACCCGCTTTTTCCCTTTGCCCCAGGCCGTACGCATGGCGATGACCGGGAAGATTAAGGACGCCAAAACGTTGGCCTCTCTCCTGTGGCTCGAGCGGCGGCTGGTCGCTCGCTAAAAGGCCCCGATTTGGAACCCGGTTATTTTCTGGCGAGTTGACCAGAGGCCTTAGTTCTGCAACCACTCCTGAAGCCCGACAGATTCCTCGTAAAGTTAATAGTCCAAAGGATTTTCTAATGATGCATTTGTTTTGCATTATTGGTTGACATTCCGGGTTAAGAGCGAGAAAATACCTGCAAAGCCAAAGTCGTGGTAGAAAGACGCGACAACCGGTCCAGGTAACCGTGTTTCGTCGTTCCCCCTGAGGCAGATTACAAATCCTATTAAAAATACGGTCCGTGGGGAGGAAGAGGTACTGCGTCTCCCAGGGACGGCTCGGAGTAAGGAACGTGTCTAGAATCAAAGGTAAAGTGAAGTGGTTTAATAACGCGAAGGGCTTCGGTTTTATTGGCCGGGAAGACGGCCCTGACGTGTTCGTCCATTACAGCGCCATCAAGTCTGAAGGTTACAAGAGCCTGCAAGAGGGCGATGACGTTGAGTTCGAAATCGTACAAGGCCAGAAAGGCCCGCAAGCCGAGAACGTCACCAAGGCGGAAGCCACGCAATCCGCGTAAGCGGGTTGCGGCGACGTAGAAAGAAATCTTTCCCCAAGGTCCCGGTCGGCGGGGGCCTGAGCCAGAGGGCGTAGCTTCCCTACGCCTCGAGACAGCTGCCAAACTGACTCTCGAATCGGAAGCAGCGGGATTGGTGTCTCTAATGAGGGCCGCCGTTTAGAATTGTGCTGGTGCTTGTCGACAACAAAACCGTTGCCACAATTCTCGATGAAACCGCCGAC
This sequence comes from Candidatus Angelobacter sp., assembly GCA_035263765.1. Classification (GTDB taxonomy): domain Bacteria; phylum Acidobacteriota; class Terriglobia; order Terriglobales; family Acidobacteriaceae; genus Angelobacter. The sequence goes on from DATFQZ010000098.1 coordinate 2,725, forward strand.
CTGATGGAGATCGCGGCGGAAGATTCCTTTCGTATCCGCTCCTACCGGCGCGCCGCAGAAGCCGTCACTGCGCTGGAGCGTCCGCTCGCGGAGATCTACCAGGATGAAAAAGCCTTGCTGGCCATTCCTGGGATCGGCAAGAGTATGGCCAGCCATATCCGCGACATCTTCTCCAAAGGCAAGCTGGCGCAACATGAAGAGCTGCTGAAGAAGTATCATCCCTCCATTCTGCAGCTGCTGAAGATCCAGGGGCTGGGTCCCAAGACCATTTCTTTGATCTGGAGCGCATTTCATATCTGCGATATTGACGGCGTGGCCAAACTGGCTAGCGAAGGCAAACTGCGCGACCTGCCCCGGTTGAGCGAAAAATCCGAACAGAAAATCTTGAAGGCCATTGAAAGCTACCGGCAGATCACGGGCCGGTTTCATCTGGATGCGGCGTGGGACGTCGCCCAGCAGTTAGGCAACCTGCTTCACGGCTTGCCAGGCGTGGACACGGTGACGCCTGCCGGATCACTGCGGCGTGGTCGCGAAACCGTAGGCGATCTTGACATACTGATTACGGGCAAGTGCGGCACCAGCGCAGTTCAGCGCGACAAGGTCATTGAGGCCATCCTGACGTTTCCCAGCATTCAAGAGGTATTGGCGCGGGGCGAAAATAAAGTCAGTTTCAAACTGCGCAGCGGCATGCAGGTCGACGTGCGCCTGCTTCCCCCGGAATCCTTCGGCGCGGCCATGCTGTACTTCACTGGCTCCAAGAGTCATAACATCTCGCTGCGCCAGCGCTCGCTCAAGCTCGGCTACACCTTGAATGAGTATGGGCTGGCCCGGCTCGAAGACGAAAAGCGTGTGGCCGGGAAAACCGAAGGGGAGATTTACAAGAAGCTGGGCCTGGCGTCCATCCCGCCCGAGCTGCGCGAGAATTCCGGGGAAATTGAAGCCGCCGAGCGAGGCACACTGCCCGACTTGGTTGGCCTCAAAGATATTCAGGGTGATGTTCACATGCACACCGTGGAGACTGACGGCAAGTGCAC
>DATFQZ010000099.1:0-2553 GCA_035263765.1 Candidatus Angelobacter sp.
CCGTGTCGCCAGAGTAAGTGCTGGGGAGCAGCCAGTAAGGACGACTTACGGTGACAGCGTAGGTTCGCGTTCCGTCGGCAGATGTCCAGGTGAAGTCTTCCAGCGCGATGCCTTTTGGGCCAGCCTTCAGGTTGGTTGCAATGTCTTTGGCTTCGGCATTTTCTTCCGAGGCGATGATGTGAGCAGCCACTTGCCTGGGATCCGACAGGTATTCCAGGTTTTCCGACGGTTCACGGCTCAGGCGCTGCAGACGATCCCCTTCCTCGCGTGTCGGCACACCAATCTCCGTCGTCGCGCATCCTTTCCGCGGTTTAGTCAGAGTGTGCGGAACCGGCGTGAAGTCCACCGGATCCTCCAGCCGATTAGTCACCAGTTCCACCTCGGAGATCACCAGCCGCGCGTCGGGATAACTAATTGCTCCGGATTTGGAACCGAAGCCAGGGCCGGTGAAGAAACGGCCTCGCAAGGTTGCGCGCAGCATCTTTATCTGCCCTGAATCGTCGGCTTGCTTCATCAGGCGTAGCATGCCTTCGTAATCCTTGTCTCTCTTGAGAGGTACGGTGCCGGCTTCGAGCCGGGCCTGCGGAAGCCGGAACTGGTCTTTGGGATCGGTGGGGTCCCCGCCGAATACGAGTTGAAGCGGGCCATGTTCCTCAGGGCAGTCGTACCCATGTGAAGTGAATTGCCTTGGGCCGTAGAGGATCAATCCCGGAACACTGACCAGGGTGTCGGCGTACATGCCGGGGTTTTTCAGAAGCTCGCATGACGAGACGGCCCAAGGCCGTTCTTGCGCAAGGACGGCGCTCTGCAGGGTAAGCAATGCGATTGACACCAACAACCCTTTACAGGGCGTCACAAGAGCGTAATAACTTCGCATGCGTAGAATTCTCTCATTTGCGTAACCTCAATTTTATCAACTGATTGGGCGTGGCATAGAACGTGCATCACCATCGGGAGACACGTGATAACAACGATGCATCCTAAGACTCAGAGCGACGGGTTGTGTTTGACAAGATGACTACTCGATTTTGTGGCGCGGGAACTGGGAAGTTGCTGATTCTGGCACTCTTGCTGGTGCTGAACACGGCGGCCCTGGCCCAGGCTGCTGGCACGAAGAATTCGCCAGAGAATGCCGAGGCCGCCGCCGACTCCCTGCATGACCCACTGGGGCGATCCACGCCCCAAGATACGGTGATGCAGTTCCTGGAAGCGTGCCACGCACGTCAGTACGCGAAGGCAGCGCACTATCTCAATCTGCGGAAGCTATCGCCGGCAGAGCGCGAGAAGCAGGGTCCCGAGCTGGCGAAACATTTGGAAGACCTGCTGGACGACACGCCGTTTGACATCGCCACGCTAAGCCGCAACCCAGAAGGCGAGCTGGAGGATGGTTTGCCGTCTTCACGCGAACACCTGCTTACCGCTCAGGCCGGGGGGCAGAAGCAGGAGCTGGAGCTTGAGCGGGTTGACCTGGGACACGGCTTGAAAGTCTGGCTGGTGGCCGCCGAAAGCATTCCTTTGATTCCACAGGCCCATCAAGTTCTTTCGGAAACGGCGCTGGAGAAGCGGCTGCCGCAGGAGCTGGTGACGCACGAGTGGCTGGATACGCCGCTTTGGCGCTGGCTCTTCCTGTTGATCAGCGGCCTGTTGATCTGGATTGCATCGGCCCTCGTGGCGCAGGGCGCAGCTGCCCTCGGTAAACGCTTTACGGTGCTAAGCCATGGACATATCCAGGCGCTGTGGGGGCCAACTCGTCTGATGCTGGCTGTGATTGGTTTTCGGGCGGCCATGGAGTTCGCGCGTCCTTCCGCCATCGTGCGACTGTACCTGGGACGTGGCCTGGGGCTGATCTTCGTGCTGGCTCTCGCATGGGCAGGCGCTGAGGTGATTGACGTCATTGGCGAGCGCTGGCGGGCGCGGCTCGATCCTCGCATGCGGGCGATGACCTATTCGGTGTTGCCCCTGGGCAGGCAGATTCTCAAGCTGCTGCTGTTTCTTTTCGCCCTCCTGGCGGTGCTTGCCTCCTGGGGCTATAACACCAACACGCTGCTCGCCGGCTTGGGCGTTGGCGGCCTGGCCATAGCTTTGGCAGCGCAAAAAACGATCGAGAATCTGTTTGGCGGAATTTCGGTGATCGGCGACCGTCCCGTGCTGGTGGGTGATTTTTGCCGTTTCGGCAACCGGGTGGGAACCATCACCCATATTGGGTTGCGGTCTACGCGTATCCGGACGCTTGACCGCACCATCGTGAGCGTGCCGAACAGCCAGTTCTCCACCATGGAATTGGAGAATTTCAGCGCCCGCGACAAGATCTGGTTTCATCCGACGCTGAAGCTGCGGCGAGATACCAACACGAAACAGCTGAGGCAAGTCGTGGCATACCTGTATCAAATTCTCGAGCAGCATCCAAAGGTGGAGATCGGCGATATTCCCGTTCGTTTCATTGGGATCGGTGACTCATCGCTAGACATCGAGATCTTCGCCTACGTGCTCACTGCAAACTTCGATGAATACCTGGGCATCCAGCAGGACCTGTTGCTCGACCTGATGGCGGCG
>DATFQZ010000100.1:0-10591 GCA_035263765.1 Candidatus Angelobacter sp.
CGAAGGACAGCGATTCTTGACTTCGGTCCCGCGGAAATTCAAGTTCCAGGCGACGTTGTTACAAGAGCCGGGCACGCCGTACGGACCGCCACAGCAGTAGTTGGGTGTACTGAACTTCCCACACAGGCTCTTGCAGCCGACCACGTTGCCGGCGGCATCCTTATTCTGCATGTCGGCGGGGCAGAAGTTACGAAGATCGGCCTGGCACGCCGAATTGATGCAGTGGTTCGGCGACGGGTCATCCAGCTGAATCGAGATCGGGAAGTCGAATGCATCAACCAGGCTGATGTCGTAGTTGTCGCTGCCCGTCGCAGAACCGGTCAGCGTGAACTCCGCCAGGGTGGTTGTTCCGGCGCCGCTGTGGGTGCACTGCAACTGTCCGCAGTCGCCAGTCGCGCAGGATCCATGGCCGGAGCTGTCAAACGTGCAGTTGCGGCGTCCCCAGAACCTGCCGGCAACCCACGGCACCGGGACCGTGGTGGTTACGCTTGTTCCTGGCGCCAGTTCCAGACCGCCGGGAGAACCGTTGAAGACCGGAGTCGGGGATCCCGCCCCCGCCACCCAGACGGTTTCCGAACAATTATTCTTGATGGTGAATTGGCGATTCTGAGCCGTTGCCGTAATCGACAAAAGCAGCAGGCAGAAAGCGATTCTGATTTGTGCTCTGCCCGGCACCGGCGTGTGCGACACGTTCATCTCGACCATCCTCCAGGCGTGCTACTGGATCTCGATCCCGCTGACCAAAGACTGATTGACGACAGCTGAAAACGTAATCACATAGTTGCCGGTGGAGCTCGCCGCCTCCGTGAACTGCTCGATGACGGCTTTATTCATCCCTCCGGCCGCGGCCACGATGTCGAAGTTCGTCAACACGGTCGTGCCGTTGATGCTGACGTTGAAGGTGCGGGAGCCGGTGGTGCTGAAGAAGGTCTCGGCGAAATGCAGCCGCACCATATGGCTCGATCCCGGGCTAAAGCCGGAAATCGTGTAGCTGAAATTACCGGTGCGCGCGGTCTGGTAGACGGCCATCGGCGCCGGATTCGTGACACCCGTCAAGTTGATGGTGTTGGCGTGGTTAATCGTGCCCCCGCCGGAAAAATCCTTATCGGCAACAAAGGGTGCGACGGCCCCGCCTCCGGAGTTGATCTGCACACTGCTGGTCGTGGGGCAGGCGCCGGTTGTAGCGTTGGCTTGAGCGGAGGGTGGTGACGCCCCATCGGAATCGACCGCCTCAACAACGTAGTGATACGCGGTATTGCACAATACCGTGGTGTCATCGAAGGCGGTCGCGGTGACTCCGCTCATGATCTGGTTGCTGCTCGAAGGTGTGAAGCCGGAGGTTGTGCTGCGAAATACGCTGTAGGAACCGACTGTACATCCCGCCGGCGCCGCACTCGCCGTCCAGCTCAGATTGATTTGAGTGCTGGATGCCGCTGCCGCACTCAGCGTGCCCGGCGCGCCGGGAACTCCGCCGCAACTTGTGCTTCCCGCCGCCGTAATCGTCAGGGCATCGGCGCGGGAAATACTGGCGGCGGCGATGTTGAACATCTGCACCGTATTCTTGCCGGCATTCAGGGGAACCGTGATGCTCGAGTTTTCGAAGGTCTCGAAGTTCCCGGTGATGGGGAAATGCATGTCGTTGGTGACGACAACGCCGTTCACGCTGATGCCCTCGGGCCGGTCCGTCACACCGGGGAAGAGTCCTGAGGCATAGGCGTAGCGAACCGTTAACGTGTAATTGCCTGTAGTTGGAACCACCACGTTGAACCACGTTGCCGTGGCCTGCGCGGCATACGCCATATCCACCACTTGATGATTGGGGCTGATCGAGTTGGACGAAGTGAAATACGATGGGAACCAGGAGCTCAGTTGCTCGAAGCAATCGAAATTGGCGAGTAGCGCGTCTTTGAAGTAATACTGCGTTCCACCAGTCACGGCGACCCCGGCCACCGTGCCGTCACCGCGCGAGGTCGGCGGGCCCGGCGGGCAGGTCCCCGCGAATGCAGTTTCCATGCCACAAAACAGTAGGATTGCCAAGGCGCATAATGCGGACTTCATGCGAGCTCCTTTCGTTAGCCAAGAACCGATCCAGATAGAGATGACCGCTTTCGTCTCGTCTAACCCGGCGACCATTCCTCCCCCTGTCATCCTGAGCGCAGCGCCGCCATCGTCTGTCCTTCACGAGATGGATGGGCGCGGAGTCGAAGTTGAGCCGCTTTGCGGGCGTCTGAGCCCGCAGGCGAAATCCCGAGCGAAGCCGAGGGAGCTTGGACCCCGAGAACGCTGGCATCGTGAATGCGGCTGCAAGGAGTTCTCCCCAAGCGGCGTGAAGAAAACTCCCTGCCATGGCATGGCAGGGGACACGCCTTCGGGGTTCTTCGACGCGCACTCACCCCGGCGTACACCGGGGCTCGCGCTCGCTCAGAATGACAGCCTGAGAGGTTCGTCATGTCCCAAAGGGCATTATTTATGCAGGAATCCATAAACCCAGTTCCTGTCAAACGTTAACGGCACGATTGAAGCTCGTGCGCTGCTACGAACCAATCCGCCATCAACTCGACCTTTCAAATCTCCGTGTCTCCGTGCCTCCGTGGTAGGTTTTCCGATCCCGCGCGATGACGGCGATTCCGGCGATGACGGCGATCCCCCGTCACCGTATCTCGATTCCATTGACCAACGAGTTGTCTTTCACGGTCGTGAACTGAATCACGATCTGGCCATTGGCATTGGCGCTGGCCGTGAACTGCTCGATCACGGCTTTGTTCATCGCCCCGGCGGTGGCGAAGATATCGAAATTCGTCAACACCCGCGTGCCGTTGATGGTTACGTTGAAGATGCGCAAGCCGGCCGAGGTCCAGAAGGTCTCGGCGAAGTGCAGCCGCACGGTGTGGCTCGATCCCGCCGTAAAGCTGGGAACGGTGTAGGTGAAGTTGCCGTCGCGGCCGGTCTGATAGACGGCCATGGGCGCCGGATTGGTGACCGCGCTCAGGTCGATGGTGTTGCTGTGATGGATGGTGCCGCCGCCACTGAAGTCGACATCGGCGACAAACGGACTTACCGCCGGACCGCCGGCGTTGACCTGGACCACAGTAGTCGTGCCGCCCTGCGTGGTCGCGCTGGCTGAGGCAGTCGTAGAAGCACCGACCGAGTTCACAGCCGCGACTGTGTAGCTATAGGTGGTTGAAGCGGTCAATCCCGTGTCCTTCAAGCTGGTTGTGGACTGGCCGGTTGCAATCTGGGCTCCGTTGCGTGTGACGTTGTAGGTTACGGCGCCGCCGCACGATGGCCCCGTTGCAGCTGTCCAGCTCAGGTCAATCTCGCTGGTCGAAACCGCTGTGGCCGCGAAGTTCGTGGGCGTAGTCGGTACGCTGCAGGCCGCCGGCGTAGTCGCGCTGGTGGTGGCGGCGGCTGAAGATCCCGCCGAGTTTACTGCCGTCACTGTGTAGGTGTACGTGGTCGACGCCGTCAGACCGGTGTCTTTCAAGGTTGTGCCGGAGAGGCCGCTCGAGACCTGCGTGCCGTTTCGCGTCACCTTGTAAGTGATGGTGCCCCCGCAAGCGGCGCCGGATGATGCGGACCAGCTCAGATCAATCTCACTGCTGGAGACCGCGGTTGCCGTGAAACTCCCCGGGGTGGTTGGAGCGCTGCATCCTTGAGGGATGATCTCGATGCCGCGCACGCTGGGGTTGGTGTGAGGCGCTCCATTCGTGCCGGCGGTGAAGGCCACGGTGATCTTGCCGCTCGAGTCCGCCGTGGACGTAAATGTCTTCTCTGTGGCTTTGAATTGTGCTCCCGCGTCGGCGAAGATGTCGTAATTGGTCAGCACTTGCGTGCCGTTGATGGCAACGTTGAAGGCGCGCTGGCCCGCGCCACTGAAGGCCGTTTCCGCAAAGTGCAGTCGTACGGTAGAGCTCGCACCCGGTGTGAGATTGGGGATCGTGTAAGTGAACGGCGCCCATCGCTCGCTGCGGTAGACGGATTGCGGCGCGGGATTGGCAACGCCGGAGACATCGATTACGTCGGGATAAGCGTTCGTGGCGCCGCCGCTAAAGCCTGTGTCTTGGACGAAATTGTTGGTTCCCACCAGACTTCCCGAGCTGATCGCGATCGCCTGCACGCCTGTCCCCGATGAAGGCTGGCTGGCCACGGCTTCGTTGGAGAGCGGTGATTCTCCCGAAGCCTGGCTCGTCGCGTTGACCTCGTAGAAATAGGTGGTTCCCGGCGTCAACATCACATCGGTAAAGCTCGTTCCGGTCACGCCGGTGGCGATCATGTTCGCCATGTTGGTGTTGGAAATGTTGTGCTCTGTGCCGGACGTGGTACTGCGAAAGATGTTGTACCTGATATTCGTGTCGCTGGTCGTGCTGGCGGTCCAATTCAACTGAACCTGACTGTTGGAAACAGGAGTTGCAGTCAACGAAGTCGGACCAGCCGGAGGCGTAGCCTGATACAGACGCACGTAATCGATATTCATCATCTGGGGCACGACCGTGCCGGAGCCGGGAGGTCCAACGAACCCGCCGCCGACGGCAACGTCAAAAAGGATGAAGAAGGGATGTCCCCAGAAGTCCCATTGGCCCAGTGTCGAGGTGGTGCCGTTGGCGCCCACGCCCATGACGGCGCCGGGCGTCATGGTGGCGTAAATGTTGCTGGGATCGTCCACGTAGAACTGAATCTGGAATGGCGACCAGATCATCCCGTACGTGTGATAGGCGCTGGCGAATGCGGAGCCGTCGGGGGAATGAAAATCCACACCCAGGCCGGTGTTGGCGTATCCGATGCCGTGGATGGTGCCTTTGACCTGGGTTGGCTTGGCGCCGTTGTTTTCCATGATGTCGATCTCACCGCGACCCGGCCAGGTGACGCCGTTGTCGCCCATCATCCAGAATGCGGGCCAGATGGCCTGGCTCGTGGGAATCTGAATCCGGGCCTCGACTCTTCCATAGGTGAACTCTTTGCCGAAGCTGCCGTTGAGCTGGGTCTTGATGCGCGCCGAGAAATAGGTGCTGCCGGAGAGATATGTCTTGATCACCAGATGACCGTTGCCGTCCAGGAATGAAGTGGTGCCGTCGGAGATCATGTCCTCGATCTCGCCGGTGCCGAAGACGCCTTGGCCGGTTTCGAACGTCCAGAACTGGTTGTTGCTGCTGGTCGGTGTGAACGGTCCGGCCGGGCCGTTAAACTCATCACTCCACACCAGCACCCAATTGGTCTGCGTGTGAGCCAGCGGCGCAAGTACAAAGACCGCCACGGCAACGAGCAGCAAAAACCGCAAGTCCCCCAGCCTGGACCGCTTGGTCCGTTGCCTCTGCATGGCTGAAGCTCCAGATTCGGGACAGCTGGATTTCCCACAGAGCAGTGGTTTTGTGTTCATGGAGACTCTCCTTCGCGCAGACTTGCGATGTGGCGCTTTCCTCCCCTGAGGGCCGCTCGCTCCCTCATTAACGAACGGCCCTCACCCGGATCGGCTATTGGATTTCGATCCCACTCACGAGGGAGTTGTCCTTCACCGTGGTGAACTGGATCACGTATTGACCGCTGGCGTTGGCATTCACGGTGAACTGTTCGACGACCGCCTTGTTTTTGGCTCCCGTGGTCGCGAAGATATCGAAGTTGGTTAACACCTGTGTCCCGTTGATCGTCACGTTGAAGATCCGGGATCCCGCCGAGGTCCAGAAGGTCTCGGCAAAGTGCAAGCGGACCGTATGGCTTGATCCCGCGGCAAAGGCAGTTGCCGGGATCGTATAGGTGAAGTTACCGATCCGGGCGGTTTGATACACCGCCATCGGCGCCGGGTTCGTGACTCCGCTTAAATCGATGGTGTTGGCGTGATTGATAGTCGAGCCACCGGTGAAACCAGTGTCGGCAACGAAGGGATTCACCGCCGGCCCGCCGCTATTGATCTGCACCGGACCTGCGGAGCCGGCTTGCGTCGTCGCACTGGCCTGGTTCGAGGATCCCGACGTGCCTCCTGCATTGGTCGCCTGCACCAGGTAGAAGAAGGTTGTCGAAGGAGCGAGCCCGGTATCGGAGAACGACGTTGCATTTACGCCGCTCGCAATCCGGTTGGCACTCGATGGCGTGAAGCCCGACGTCGTACTGCGGAAGACATTGTATGTGACCGGACACGACGATGTGCTCGCCGTCCAAGTCAAGTTGATCTGGCTGCTGGAAATCGCGGTAGCGGTCAGCCCCGTGGGCGCGGCAGGCGCTGTACAACTAGTGCTGGACGTGACCTCGATGCCGCTGACCAGCGAGTTGTTGACAACGGTGGTGAACTGGATGACGTACTGCCCGCTGGAATTTGCGGCCTCGTTGAACTGCTGGACAACCGCCTTATTCTGCGCTCCCGCGGTGGCGAAGACATCGAAGTTGGTGAGTACCTGGGTCCCGTTGATGCTGACGTTGAAAGTTCGTGACCCTGCTGTGTTGAAGAAAGTTTCCGCGAAGTGCAGGCGAACCGTTTGCGTCGAGCCGGCAGCGAAGCCCGGAATCGTATAGGTGAAGTTGCCAATACGCGCTGTCTGGTATACCGCCGCAGGCGCAGGGTTGGTCACGCCGCTGGTGTCAATCGTATTGGCGTGGTTGATAGTCGAGCCGCCATTGAAATCCTCGTCCGCCAGGAACGGGCTCGCTGCCGGGCCACCCGAGTTGATCGCGATGTTGGTGATGGGAGCGCCGGTCGTAGCGCTAGCCTGACTTGAAGGCGCCGAGGAACCGGCGGGATCAACTCCTTCCACGACATAGAAGTAAGTGGTGGAAGGCGCAGCGGTGGTGTCTGAGAAGGTGGTGGCAAAAACGCCGCTGGCGATCTGATTAGCACTCGAGGGCGTGAACCCCGACGTGGTGCTGCGGAACACGCTGTAACTGACCGTGCAGTTTGCGGTGCTTGCCGTCCAGCTTAAGTTGACCTGGCTGCCGGAAGCCGCGGTCGCAGTCAACCCGGTCGGAACCGTGGGCACAGAGCAGTTCGTGGGCAACAGGCCGTAGACACAGAGTTGGCCGCTCCCGGAGTTGGCTGTGCCAAAACTTCCTAGATAGACTTTGCCGTTGGCAATTGTCGGGTAACCGTTCTTCGCAAAATTGTTGCATGAGTCGCGGCCGGCATTCTGCTGGTTGTTCCAGAGTTCGGTGGCGACATTGTTGGCGTCATAGGCTCGCAGGGCTCCGGGCACCGAACCATGGTTCGCGTTTCCGCTGAGCACTGCGTTTGCCCATACAATGCCGTTGGTATTGCCGTTGGCGGAAACCGAAAGGTATGCGCCCGGCTCGCCACCGATAAAGTCGGGACCTGTCTGAAAGTTCGGTGTCGTCAATGCGTTGCCATCGAACTTGAAGGCCTTCAGGTTGTCGCTCTGGGCCCACATGTAGACTTCGGCGCCGTTGGCCGCGCCATTCCAGTACACGGCGCTGCCATGCAACGCGCCTCCAAGGGTGAACGTCTGCACCGCGCTGGCATCGCCAAGGTGCCCCAAGTTCGCAGAGTTGATGACATAGCCGGTCGCCGACTTGCCCAGCATGATCAGCCGCCCGCCGGGCGGGACCAACAGCGGCCCCGAAGTATCGAGGTCTAAATCGCCGCCGTCAAGATTCGCGTGGTTGCCCGCGGTGAACCAGTCGGCAAGGCCGAGGCCGCTGTTGAGCTTGATGAAGCTCTCGCTGAAATTGGAGACGCCATCCCAGGTACCGTTGCTGGTTCCAAAATAAATATTGCCGGATGAATCGATCGCCGGGCCTTGCCCAGACATCCACAGGCTGTTGCCGTTGCCGCTTGGCGAGGCATTGAAGACCGGCCCTTTAGCCAACGTGGTTGCATTGTAGGAGAAGAGAAACCCATGATACGTCCCCATGTCGCAGTGTGAGCTGAACGGCACCAGGACGTTGCCGTTGGAGAGCGCGAGGCCCGCCCGCTCGTTCTGGGCTAGAGCGCTGAAGCCTGTATTGGTAATCTGAACCGGACTTCCTGATTTATCCGCTCCCGTGCTGATATTCAAGGCATGCAGCATGAACGAAAATGCGCCGGCATTGTTGAGAGAATTCACCACGTACAACGTTCCCGCGCTCGCGTCGATGACGGGAGTGCCGACGATTCCGGCGTTGCCGTTGATATCGACGCATCCTGTACCGTAATTCGCGTTCGAGATTGGGGTCCCCAGGTTCACGTGCCAATATTGCGTGCCGTTATCGGCGTCGAGCGCGTAGACGCTGTTATTCGTAGTCGCAACGTAAACCACATTGTGCGTCCCGCCCCCGATGCTCACGTTGGTTACCACCAGCGGCTGCGCGTAAACCTGGTTATCGACGACGGTCTTGAACAACAGACCGAACTGATTGACGTTCACGTTGGAAGGCGTCAAAACTGTCTCGCTCAGATTCTGTCCGGTCCGCGCCAGATCGTTGTGTTGGGTAACAACGTTGGCTTGAGCCAAGGCGCCTGCCGCGCCTGCAAGCAGCAGAAGCAGAATGGAAACGAACACCAATGGCAGCGGAGTTCTTGTCCCTTGGTTCATCGGATGGATCCTTTCTGGTTGTTCCTCGATTGCATGCATGCGCCCCAACTTGGTGGCGGCTGGTAACCATTCACCCAGGACCGAGGAGGGCTGAAATAAGTTCCGAGGAAGCTATCTGTGCCTTCCCCTTATCTCAATGCATCGTCGAACAGGACGGCTTGAGACTATCGAGCCGGTTTTTCGTGAGGATGTTCCACAATGGAACCATCTCGCGAGGCGCTTTATGCGCTCCGCAGGCCCAGAAGTAAAGCAGGTATGGCCAGAAGCGTGAAGTTACCTAACGGTGAATTCACGGTTAGGATGGGACGTCATCGGCGCAGTTGCACGGCCGCGGAGGACTCCCGGTCGAACCGCTGGAGAACATCCGGTATTGCTGGTTCACGTGGGTGCCACAGAAATAGCTAACCCGTACCCTACTGAGCAGTCTAAGCAACAGCAGTGGCGTGCTGTGCATGCCATTGCAGGAGTTGCGCACATGAGTCGAGTTCTGCTTTTGGTCGCGCTTGCGTTCTTATTCGCAGTCCAAGCTTCGTGGGCCAGCCAGCCCGAATTCCGGCTCCAGGTCGTCCCGGCAATTGTCTACAAAGTAGACGATCCAGGAAATACCAGAACGTCATCATTCGTGTTCGATATCGCCGTGATTTGTTCCACCGATTGCGATCTCACCCCGATCTCCGCCAGCGTCGAACTCTCAAATGGCGGGTCTACAGTCGAGCGGCAGGAGTGGACGACCGAACTGCTGGCGAAGATTAAGGGGGTGAATTATCGGATCTTGCCGGACACTCCGGCGGCGTCCCCTAGGCGCATGTTTACGCTGCCCGAATCATTTGACCTTCACTTTTACTTCCGTTGTCCCCAGGTGCTGGCGGTGGACTCCGCCGATGTCCGGGTAAAGGTCGCGGACACGAAGGGTCGCCGGGCCGAACAGATGTTGAGGATCCCCATTCAGTACTACCAACAGAAGACATCGCTGCTCTTTCCTTTTCGTGGTCTCGGCGTTGTTGGGCAGGACTGGGCCACGAACGGCGGCCATGGTGCCGGCCATGGCGGCAGCAATGGCAATGAATTTGCTTTAGACCTACGCGGCTTGGATGAGAACTATGCAGAGCAGAAAAACGATGCCGACGAGAACGCGTCGGCTGCGGGCTGGGGCCGCGAGATCCTTGCGCCTGCGGCTGGAACCGTGACGTACGCCCGCAATGATGTACCTAACAACCCGCACCCGGGAAAGGACCCTGGTTTGTACACAACACTCCATGACCCGATTATGGCGATTGCAGGGAATTGCGTCATCATCGACCATGGCAATTCCGAATACAGCGTAATGATGCACCTGCAACAAGGCTCCGTCACCGTCAAGGTAGGGGAACGGGTCGCCGCCGGCCAGGTGATTGGAAGGTTGGGGAACTCGGGAAACTCATTCGGACCACACTTGCACTATCAACTTCAGTCAGGCCCACAGATTCTTCATGACCAGTCGCTGCCGTTCAGATTTCAAAACATCGATGCTCCACTCTCCCGGGGCAGGTATGTCAATGAAAAATAGATTGGAGATTTCTCCATTCGAGTACAAAAACGCCGTCGCCGCGAACGGCGGATGGGCGGATGACTAAGATGAAGCGGCTCGCGCTTATCGCGATCGTGGTGCTTGGGGGAGCGGTCATGCTCTCGGCGGCGTACAACCTCGCTGTCTCCACCGCCCTGCAGCATCGCTATCCGCCGCCGGGCACGATCTACAAGGTGAATGGTTACGCCATGCACCTGTACTGCGCCGGCGCCGGCGCTCCCACGGTGATCGTGGAAGCCGGTCTCGGCAACGACTTTATCCAGTGGCAGAAGGTCCAGCCGGAGGTGGCGAAATTCACGCGCGTCTGCACCTATGACCGTGCCGGTCTTGGCTGGAGCGACGACCAGCCCGATCCGCACGACGCGAAGCACATCGCCCAACAACTCCATTCTCTTTTGCAGACGGCAGGTGAGAACGGCCCGATCGTGCTGGTGGGGGCGTCCGCGGGCGGACTCTACGCGCGCCAGTTCGTCTCCGATTATCCGCAGCAGGTCGCCGGCATGGTGTTCTCCGA
>DATFQZ010000101.1:0-9959 GCA_035263765.1 Candidatus Angelobacter sp.
TTTTGTGAACTGGTAGTTCCACTTCGAGCGGAGAATGTGGTTGTTGAAGATGTTGAGATGAGTGTTCTGGTCGATCATCCGCGTCATCAAGTAGGTGTTGTCAATGGTCAGCCCATTCACCGGGCGGACCGTCGTCCCCAAGGATCCGGTGTTCTGATACGCGAGGATGGGCGGACCGCTGCGCGGCACAAAATTGGTGGCCGTCTCCCAGTCCATTTCTGCATTGATCTTGAGCCACTTGAAGTACTGCGTCCCTGCGTCAATGCCTCCTAGAGCGTGGTGGTAATTCTGATTCACAAGCAATGTACTGAAGTCTTCGGGGCGCAACTGCTCATGTTCCACCTGGCCAAAAACATCGAAGTAGCTATTACGCTGGAAGCCCCAGTAGTAATCGGGATTGATGATGTAATCCAGGAATGTGCCGTTATGATCCCACAGTGTCTGTTCAAAAAACCTGGGACCGTGGGCCGTTAAATGCTTGCCTTCGGGCCGGAATGTGTAAGCAATGAAATTGCTGAAGCGGCGGTAGTCCGTGCGGTTGACGAACCCGACATCGGTGTTGAACCCAGCTGAGATGTCGCGGTACATGGTGTTGAAGCTGAACTTACGCGAGTCGTATGCGGCAAAGACGTGGTACGCCGGGCCGGCCTGGTGGGTGCCGTCACTAAATTTGGTTTCGCTGGTCACGGCTTGACCATCCAAAGACCAGTTCTGGTTGATCTTGATGTGGGTATCCACCCCACCCACGCGGTTGAATCCGACGAGGCATTCCGTCGCCGAGCAAAAAGTGTTGGGGTTGGTTTTCAATTCGCGGTCGGTGTAAATGAATCCCGCGCTCGAGCCCTGGCCGAATTCGCGGTTCACGCGCATCACGCCGAAGTACGCGTTGTTGCCCGACAGCGGATCCGTATCGATTACGCTCTTGCCAGGCGCGCGGTCGTTGGCCAGAAACGTCCCGATGGCCCAGGGCCCAACTTTACCCGTCAGCCTCGCACCAAACAGCGGGTCCACGACGCGCCGCGTGAACACCAACTGCAGCGGCGTCTGAAAGTAGCTGGCGTTCTCCTGGAAAAACGGTCGCTTCTCCGGGAAAAAGACTTCAAAGCGTTGGTTGACTGTAACCTGAGGATCGTCAGACTCGATCTGCCCGAAGTCGGGATTCACGGTGGTGTCAAGCACCAGGCTGTCCTTGATTACGACTTTGGAATCAAGGCCGGCTTTAGGTTCCAGATGTTTTCCGGTAAAACGTTCGCCGGCGGGATCGCGATCGTCCAGTGTGCGGAAAGCGCGCATGGACGAGTAAGGAACAAACTGCATGTTCCTTCCCGGGGAAATCTCTTGAAAACCGCTGATGTCGGCTTCGTGCACCAGCCACCCCTGGTCCTTGCTGCTGTTGGCAGGAAAGTACGAGCGTTCGCTGTTGCGCGGCACAACCCGTGAAAGCAAAATGCCCCAGGTATGGTTCTGCGAAGGCCGAAAGCGCAGCGACTTGAACGGAATTTCAAACAGCACGATGTAGCCTTGCTCGTTGATTTTCGCCTGCGTGTGCCACACGGTGTCAAACGACTGGTCATACCCGGAATTCTCAGTGAAGATAGCGTCCTGCTGGATCCCGTAGGGGTTGGCGAAAAACGCATACGCGTGGCGATGGTCGTTGAAGGTATCCAGAAAGAAACCGACCTGGTCGTCGTCGTCAATCAACTCGCGCCGCAGCATGCGGGCACGCATCAGGCGCGGTTCGGAATCAAAGGCCAGGAAGACCACGTAGAGATTCCTGTCGTTGTAGCCCATGTAGGCCTGGGTGCGCTGGCTGCAGGGGACTCCGTCTTTGGGTTCACGCTGGATGAACTTATCGACGGAAAGCATTTGCTTGGCCAGAGGCGTGGCCGGCGCCATGCCTTCGAAATCCCCCAGCTTGGGTGCGGCGTTAAGGCGCGGAACCGCCAGCGAGCTGATCTCATGGGAAAGGACAGGCGCTGCGGAAGCCGGCATAGACTTTTGCGCGTCAACCAACCGGGCTGCCAGGATCAACACCAAGCCAGCCCGCACAGCAAGACTTCCTGACTTCACGCAGTTTCTCCGGCTCCCTATTTCATTTCGTGTCTTGCGGAGCCACCCCTTGAGATCGAAGGACCCAAACGCACCAGCTTAGACTCGCGCCGTAGAAGAAGGTTAGAGATAAATATCTAGTGAAGCGGAACAACTGACTTAGAAAGCGCAACAAAACCTTCTAGCTTAGCTAGAACAGTCCGGATTGCCGGCCATATTGAACGCCAAAGTGGTCGTAGGCCAGTTTTGTTGCCACTCGGCCGCGAGGTGTACGATCCAGGAACCCAATCTGAATGAGAAACGGCTCATAGATTTCTTCGAGCGCCTCTTGTTCTTCGGCCAGCGCCGCGGCCAGCGTCCCCAGGCCAACAGGACCGCCGTTGTATTTCTGAATGATGGTCAGAAGCAAGCGGCGGTCAATCTCATCGAAGCCATGCTTGTCCACTTCCAGCATCTCGAGGGCAGCCTGGGCCGTGGCCTGATCAATGCGTCCCTGGCCGCGCACCTGGGCGAAGTCGCGCACCCGGCGGAGCAGCCGGTTGGCGATGCGCGGAGTTCCCCGCGCGCGTCCCGCAAGCTCCGCCGCGCCTTTTTCGTCGATGCTCACGCCCAAAATCTCCGCCGAACGCTCGATGATGAACTTGAGATCTTCATCGGTGTAGAACTCCAGGCGCAACAGGATGCCGAAGCGCGAACGCAGCGGCGCGGAGATCAATCCGGCGCGCGTGGTAGCGGCCACAAAGGTAAACGGTTTTACGTCAATGGTGTGGGTTCGCGCCGACGGTCCTTGGCCAATGATGATGTCCAGCTTGTAGTCCTCAAGCGCCGAGTAGAGAATCTCTTCGAGCGCGGGCTGCAAGCGGTGGACTTCGTCGAGGAAGAAAACCTGGCGGTCGCTCAGGTTGGTGAGAATCGCTGTAAGGTCGCCCTTGATCTGAATGGCCGGCCCGGCACTCTGCGTGTAGCCTACGCCCAACTCGTTGGCGATGATGGTAGCCAACGTGGTCTTGCCCAATCCCGGCGGACCATAGAGCAGCACGTGGTCCAGTGCTTCGCCGCGCGACTTCGCTGCTTCAACGGCCACGCTCAAGTTCTCCTTGACTTTTTTCTGCCCGATGAACTCGCGCAGATACCGCGGACGCAGCTTCAGCTCAAAAGAAGCGTCGTCTTCCGCGCGCACGGCGGAAACCAAGCGGTCTTTGCTCAGCGCTTTTTCGTCAGAAGCAGGCACTTGGGCGATGGTAAAGCGAAATCAGGAAAAAGGCTAGAGTGTGGGAAACAGAATCAAGCGGCTCGCGCAGCCTAACCACCGCCAAACAATTAGCTCATCATTACTTCTGCCCGGCTTTGCCTGGTCCGGCCTTGCTGGCAGCCACGAGGCGTTCCAGATGCTTCTTGAAGTCAGGCAGCAGGGGGTCGCCAGTCTGCGTCGCTACGTCAACTGCCGTTTGAACGTTCTGCATTGCCAAGTCAGGCTTGCCTGCGGCTTCGAGACCATCAGCCAGGCTGTCGTAGACATTTGCCGAGCGTGGATAAAGGTCAACATTGCGCTGGAAGGCAGCCGTCGCCTCGTCGATCTTCTTGGCGCCGAGCAGTCTGTAGCCGAGTGAGTTGATTCCCTGTTCGGCTGAAACCTTGAATCCGAAGCGTTCCGAAAGCTCGCGGTAATGTTGCTCCACACCCGCAAGGCCACCGACCGGGAGGTCCGTCTTCGGATCGCGGGACACTTGCCAGCCTGCGAAGACCGCGCGCAGGGCGGCATAGTGTGCTACGAGCTCGGTTGAGCCGTGGGTCTCGTCGCGATAGCGGGCCGACTCTACGATAAGACCCTTCGGGAGGTTAGCGCTCAGCGTCTTTTGCAGCTGTTCAAATCCCTCGTTCATATCCCCGCCCTCGTTGGCCAGGGAGAAGAAGAGCGTCTTCTTGAGTTCTTTCTGCTTGGCGAAGAATTCCTGGGCCTGGTGCAGAGTGCGGAAGTCGTCCCACCAGAGACTCGGGCTAGAAGCAATGCAGGCGTTGAACAGGTTGGGCCGGTTGATCAGCGTATGGATCGCAAACAACCCACCGAGTGAGTGGCCGACAAGAATCCGATAGGGCTGGGTTGCGTAGCGCTTCTCGATCTCAGGGACCAGCTCTGTCTGGATGAAGTCCAGGAACTTGTCGGCGCCACCGCTCGTGGGGATCGATTCGACTGTGCCATCGGAATGTTTCACGCCGGCATGGCTTGGCGTCAAGTCCCGATTGCGGTCGGTGTTGGCAATACCGACGACGATCAACGGCGGCATGGAATTGTTGTCCGCGAGGAAGTCGATGGTGCTGCCAATTTCGTTGACGTTCGTGCCGCCGTCGGTCAAATAGAGCACGGGATAGCTTTCCTTCTTCCCCTGCGACGCGGCCGGCATCCTCACCCAGATCACACGATCTTCATTCAGAACATTGGAATGAACGACCAGCCGCTGGGGTGCAGGCGGCGCCAGATCCTGGGCGACAGAAGCCAGAGAAGCAAGAAAAGCAATCAGAAGACAGCAGAGGATGCGAGGTGACATCTTGGCCTCCCAACACAAGCAGGCACTGCGCGATACTAAAGCGAGATCCTGGAAAACGCCAGAAGCTGAATCCTGCCCAAAGACTCTCACTTCGGCTTGGCCGCCAGCGCGCTCTCCAGCCGGGCGATCTGCGCCCGGACTTCGCCGGCGTTCGCGGCGGTCGGCGCCAGCACAAGATACGCACGTAATTGCTCCACGGCGCCCGCATAATCCTGCCGCTCGGTCAGAATCTGGCTAATGAGCAAGGCAATGTCGGGATGGCGATGTTCGCTGTCCAGAGTTTGAAACTTGCGCGCGCTCCGCTCCGCGGCTTCAAGGTTCTTCAGGTGAAAGTTAGCGACAGCATTGTAGAAATAGGCGGCGGGGTAAGCGTAGCCGTTCAGGCGAACCGCCTGGTCGGAAAAACTGGCAGCGTCCTGCCAGTGCTGCTGATTCGCAGCAAGGACGGCCAGACCAAAGTACGGCGTGACGTATTGTGGATCGCAGGTCTTGGCCCGCGTATATTCCTTCACTGCGTCTTCAAGACGGTTCTGAATCGTGTGGATTTCTCCCAACAGCGCCCACGCGGCAGCGTAGTTGGGGTAAAGCTCCACTGCTTTGTTGAGTTCTTTTTCCGCTTGCTCGAGCTTGTTCTCAGACCGTGCCTTACGACCCTTCTCATAGGCTTGGCGAGCCTCTTTCGAAGCTGCGAGGCTGGTCATGCTGATGGTGGAGCCTTCCACATTGCCCATCCTCTTCAGAACAAGGGTGCCGACCCGGATCTCACCAAAGTTGTCCTGCCCCTGTAACGTGACGGAGGAAGATTGGAAGCCGGGGAGCACCGCGACCAGTTCGCAACCTTCATACCTTGATTGGGTCACTCCTCCGGAAGGTTTGTTGATCTGTTGGAGCCCGCCGGCCGTGTCGTTTTCGCTGGAATCCTGCTCCACTGCGCTCCCGAGATCAATTACAAATTCGCCCTTGGAATCCGTATGACCGACCTTTCGTGCCAGGCCATTGCACAAGCGCTGAATTGCTACCGGCTCTGGTGGCACGCCGGCGCCGTCAATCATCACGTTGCCGGAGACATACACCGGCTGTCCTGAGGGAGCAACACTTGGAGCGGAAGGATTGGAATTGACGGGCGGCTTTGGGTTTTTCTGGGCGTTGGTCCACGGCCAGGACAGGAGAATAACGCTCGCGCCAATCAACAAACGGGGAGAGAGGAGAACCAGCATAAGCCCTCCGCTTGACGTTCAGAGCCTAACCAACCGGCCCGCGCAATACAAGGAAAAGTTTTGGCTGCCGCGTCAGAGAACATCGGGCGCCGAACTCTTTACTTTGCCTTGGTGGCGGCCAAGTTTTCCAACTGCGCAATACGGGCTTTGAGCCGGTCGGCGTTGGGAGCCGTCGGTGACAGGGACAGGTACGCGCGCAATTGCTCCGCCGCACCAGCGTAGTCTCCTCGATTGGCAAGGATATCGCTGATCACGAAAACGATATCAGGATGACGGTGCCCGCTGTCCAAAGTTTGAAACTTACGGCCGTTCCGCTCTGCGATATCAAAGTTCTTCAACTGAAAGTTCGCCACGGCACTGTAGAAATAAGCCGTTGGATAAGCATAGCCGTTCAAGTGAATCGTCTGGTCGGTGAGGTTGGCAGCGTCCTGCCAGCGCTGCTGATTTACGGCAATCATGGCCAGCCCAAAATACGCAGTCACGAATTGGGCATCGCAGCTTATGGCCCGGTTGTATTCTTTCACAGCATCTTCCGGACGATTCCGCAGCCTGTGGATCTCGCCTAGCAACGCCCACGCCACCGCATAATTCGGATAGAGCTCAACCGCCTTGGTCAACTCCTTCTCGGCTTGCTCCAGGTTGTTCTCTTTTCGGGCTTTGCGTGCCCTCTCGTAGGCCTGATGCGCGTCTTTCGGCGCCGCAAAGCTGGTAATGCTGATGGTGGAACCTTCCACATTGCCCAGTCGCTTGAGCACGATCGTGCCAACTTTCGTCTGCGCAAAACCGTCGCGCCCCAACATGACCGAGGAAGACTGAAAGCCGGGCAACGCAGCGACTAACTCGCAGCCTTCATACCTTGGCTGGGTCGCTGCTTCGATCTGTTGTCCAGCTGCGGTGTCCGTTTCGCTGCCATCCTGTTCGACGATGGCGCTGAGATCGACTTGGAAACCGCCTTTGGAATCCGTGTAGCCAACTCGTCGCGCCAGACCGCTGCACAATCGCACAATCGCGACCTCCTCTGGGGGCGCGCTCGCGCCTTCGATGACCACGTTGCCAGTCACATACATCGGCCACGGACCCACGAAACCGGTCGTCGTAGGAGTCGGAGAATTGGTAGTGCCCTGCGACCTGCCGCTCTTTTGAGCGTCAGTGCATGACCAGGCCACGAGAAGCGCCGCGACCAAAGACCAACGGCGAGAGACGGAGACCAACATAGGCCCTCCATTTTGGCGCTCCAAGCCTAGCCAACCGGCCAGCCTAATGCAAGTCGGGCTGCTGGAACTGGGGCCGGCCGACGCACTCGATCTTCACTTCTTAGGAATTCTCAAACCTTCGACCTGAACTACTGGATTGGCGCCAAAGTCGAATCAAGGCTTGTTTTCGCCAGTTCCGATCTCGGCGATGATCTCCTGCTCCAGCATCTTATCGCCGTCGTATCGGACTTCAATGAGCCGCGCGCGGCGCGAGCGCGCCTTGGCCAGGGTGGTGGGCAGCTCGGCATCGGGAAAGATGCCGACCATCTCCCATTTGTTTTTTCCCGTCTGGATCCAGAGCTCGTATTGTGACCACTTGGCCATAGCGTCAGTCAGATTTCATCTTGAGGCAAACCGCATCCGTGCATCAAGTCACTTTGGATCACTTGCTTGCGGGTGTGTCCATGCCTTGCCAGCCGAGCTTCTCACCCTGGTTCTGTTCGTCGAGCCATTTTTTGAGCGGTGCGAAGTAATCCAGAATGGCGGTCGCGTCCATCTGGCGTTGGCCGCTGATGGCTTCGAGCGCGTCCGGCCACGGCCGGCTCTTGCCCATGCTCAGCATTTTGTCCAACCGCTCGCCCGCGGCCTTGCTCTTGTAAATGGAGCAGCGATGCAGCGGGCCTGTCTGCCCGGCAGCCTGGCACAGCGCGCGATGGAACTGGAACTGAAGGATTCGCGCCAGGAAATAACGCGCATAAGGCGTGTTGGATGCGATGTGGTACTTGGCGCCGGGGTCAAAGTCGGCTTCACTGCGTCCCACGGGTGGGGCCACACCCTGATACTTCGCCTTCAACGCCCACCACATCTTGTTGTATTCCTCGGGCGTGATCTCGCCGGAGAAAACCTTCCAGCGCCACTGGTCAATCAGCAGTCCAAAAGGCAGGAAGGCGATCTTGTCCAGCGCCATCTTGAGAAGGTAGCCGGTGTCCGCGCTCTCCGGCGGGACCTGATCGAGCAGGCCGACTTCCTTCAAATATTCCGGCGTGACAGAAAGGGCGATCGTATCGCCCACGGCTTCGTGGAAGCCGTCGTTGGCGCTGTCCTGGAAGAGCGGCGGCTGGTTCTGGTAAGCCCGCTGGTAGTAGTTGTGGCCCAGCTCGTGATGGATGGTGACGAAATCCTCGTCACGAATCTCAATGCACATCTTCAGGCGGACGTCTTCTTTGTTGTCGATGTTCCAGGCGCTGGCGTGGCAGACCACGTCGCGATCGCGCGGCTTGGTGAACAGTGAGCGCTCCCAGAACGTCTGCTGTGGTTCGGGAAATCCCAGCGACGAGAAAAAGCCGATGCCGTAATGCACCATGCCCAACTCGTCCACCTTGTGATCTTTGAGAAGCTGTGTCAGGTCGTAGCCCTTGTCGGAGTTCGCCGGGGCGACGAGCGGATAAATGTTGCCCCACTCCTGCGCCCACATATTGCCGAGCAGGTGTGCCGGGATCAACCCATCAGGACGGTCGGCAATCTTGCCGTACTTCTTGATGAGCTGCTTGCGCACGTACGCGTGCAGCGAGACATACAACGGTTCCACCTGCCGCCACAGCCGCTCCAGTTCGGCGCTGAACTGTTCCGGCGTCATGTCATAGTTTTCGCGCCACATGACGCCCGTGTCCTTGAAGCCAAGCTCCTTTGCGCCTTTGTTGGAAAGCTCCACGAAGCGCACGTACTTCTTGCGCATGGGCGGAGAAATCGTATGCCAGCCTACCCAGGCTTCGAGCAGCTCGTCAGGATTCGTGCTGGTGGCCAGCGTGCGGCTCAGATCGTTCAGCGACAGGCACTTTTGTTTTCCGTCAGACTGGGTCTTGCAGTATTTCCCTTTGCCATAGGCGCCGTCCAGCCAGGTAGCGATCTCGGTCAGCTCTTTTCGCTCTGTGTCGTTATTCGGTGCGGGAGCGGTAAGTGAGAGCTTGAGCAGCTTGAATTTGCGCTGGAGTTCGGGTGGCATCTTCAAGCCATCAAACCGGCGAGCGTCAAGCGCCAGTTGCGTGACCGCTGCTGTAAACTTTTCCTGCGCCTGCGCGGAGAGGACCTCGGTGTCGTCCGTGATGAAGTTCTCCTGCACCCAGGAAGCGCGGCCGGCGCGGATACCCAAGTCCTCAAGCTGGGCTTCGGCTTTTTTCATGAAGGCCTCAGCCTCGGCTACGGTCGGAGCACCTTTGGATTGCGCGCTGGTCTTTGCTGCCGGCGTGCTTTTCTCGGGGCCTGGCGCTTTTTGGGCAAACACGGTGGAGGCAGCGAGCAGAAGGGCTAGCCAGCGACCAACAAGCTTGGTGGACGACATAATCTCCTCAATCCTTCGAAAAAACTAAAACAAGCTAGCGTAGCCTTTTGCGGACTTTCCGGCAACTTGAGCCGCCAGTTGGCTGAGCCGCTCCCAACTCTTCTTCGAACCGATCGATTGCGCTCAGATCGTCACAAAGCTAAAATGAACCGCTGTTCAGCGGTTCCGGGAAGGGTAAAGGAATGATGTCACGATGCCTAGTCATCGCTTTGGTCCTGGTGGGATGTTGCCCCGTTTTTGCCCAAACTGCGGCGGCACCGCAAACGCCAACCGCTTCGCCCACGCCACTAGCCAAGAACGACTACAGCAACGGTGATAACTGGCTGTGCCGCGCGGGTCGTCAGGATGCTTGCGCGGTGGACCTAACCACCACCGTGGTCTCCGCTGACGGTAAGTTGACGCGCGAAACTTGGGCCGCCAACCCGAAAGCGGCTATCGATTGCTTCTACGTTTATCCCACCGTCTCCTAATCCGGCCGCACTCCATGGAGGTAGCGGCGAGCTCCATGCCTATCTGCGATCGGGAGGCAAAAGGCATCGTAGTTGACGTTGAGGCCAATCCTTCGCCGTGGGTCAAACCGCCGCAACCCATCTCCACTCCGTTTGTAAGTCTGCCT
>DATFQZ010000102.1:0-6651 GCA_035263765.1 Candidatus Angelobacter sp.
TATCGACAGGACTGATCAAACCGCTCTTTTTCGGCTTCATCATCGCCACCGTCGGCTGTTACTACGGGATGACCACCAGTGGAGGCACTCAGGGGGTAGGCCGATCCACCACTCAGGCGGTCGTGGTGTCCTCGATTCTCATTCTGGCTGTGGACGTCGTCCTCACACAGTTTATGCTGCAATTTAGTTGAGTATTCTCATGGCCTCATTGAACCCTCAGCTCCCCGACGACGAGCTGACCGACACCGTACACAAGACCATCATCTTTGAAGACGTGGCCATCAACTTTGAGGGTCTGACGGTGCTCGATGGCGTCTCGTTCGAGCTGAGAAAAGGCGAAACCAAAGCCGTCCTAGGGATCGCCGGGTCGGGCAAGAGCACCATCTTGAAGCTGTGTTTGGGGCTGATCCGGCCAGACGCCGGGCGCATCTACGTCCTGGGTCACGACATCACCACCATGTCCGAAGAGGAGCTGTTTGATCTGCGCAGCCAGATCGGCATCGTTTTCCAGGAGAGCGCGTTGTTTGATTCCTTGACTGTGCGGGAGAACGTGGCTTTCCGCCTGACGGAGGAAAAGCTGCCTGAGGCTGAAGTGGAGCAGCGCGTTCGCGAAGTGCTACGTTTCGTGGAACTCGAGGACGCCATCGACAAGCTGCCTTCCGAACTCTCCGGCGGCATGCGGCGGCGCGTGGGCATCGCCCGCGCCATTATCACGCATCCCGAAATCCTGCTCTACGATTCGCCGACGGGTGGACTGGATCCCATCACCTCGACCACCATCATCGAGCTCATCATGAAGCAGCGCGACGTCTCCAAGACCAGTGCCCTGCTGGTGAGCCACCGCCTGCAGGACGGCTTCATGCTCGCCAGCCACTATTACGATCCTGACGCCAACCGCATGCAAGCCGTAGATGGCAGGCCTATGCGCGACGTCCATACCAGCTTTATGATCTTGCGCGACGGCAAGGTCATCTTCGACGGCACGGCACTGGAACTGGGCCGCATTCAGGACCCGTATATCAGGGAATACATCTCTTAGGTTTTGCGACCCAGCCACTTTTCGACGCGAGCCAGGTGTTCCCGGCCCCGTGGGCTCTCCTCTACCAGTCGCTCAATCTGCTTCATGTAGCCGGGCATCCCCAAGGCTTCACGGATCTCCTTCAGGAAAGGCTTGAGCATCGCATAGAAACCGACGTACTCAGTGACCGAATCTTCGAGGAGATCGCGGTCTAACACGCCGCGATGCACCAGCGAGGCCACCATCTCGTAATAAGACACGAACTGGCGCATCCAGCGGTTCTGATCTGTCTTCCCGGCGTCCCGTAAAATCCCGAGCACCTCAGCAGCAGAGGAAGGTCTGAACTGAAGCGTGCACCAATCGCGGGCCTTGCGCATCTCCGGCTCGCGGCGTAAATCGTAGAGCTTCAGCAACAGGTCCGCATCGTGATGGTCGGGACCGTGCGCAGGCTGGCTCTTGCTGGCCATCGCTCTCTATCAGGCTGCGCCCGCAGCCTTGGCCGCCATAGCCTTGCGACGCATCTCCACCCGCGCTTGAAACTCTTTGATCCGCGCCTTGCTTTTCGGGCGGTTGCAAAGGGCCTCAAGATTGACCAAGAACTGGCTGGTGTAGTCCTTGCGCAGCTGTGGCAGGTAGTGCCCGTACTTGGCGAAGAGAAAATACGGCTCGCCGTTGCAAGCGTAAAAGAGATCTTCGTTGACAGCACCGTGCAGCACCATGGCTGCGGCCATGTCCCAGTAGGTGAGGCACTGCCGGGCCCAGGAATTCCGCTCACTCCCCAGGTCCATGAAGAGCGCTTTGAATTCCTCGTAGCTCTGCGGCCAGAATTCGAAAGCCATGAATTTGCGCGCCGCGCGCATCACCGGCTCGCGGCGGAGATCGTAAAGCTGAATCAGAACTTGGGCGTCCTTCGAACTGGCCTTATTGTCTTTGGACATGGGGAACTCCTTTAAACTGCGGGAAATCATTGTACCTGAGGAGAGGCGGTGAAGAAGGGCCGGCGCCAATTGATTTCTCCTTCTGTGATAGTGCTCGGGGCCATTCGCGAGCAGGAAATCCGGCGATTGTTGCCCCAGGTCAGCAAGCACCTGTTGATCGCGATTCATGATCCCAGCTCGCAGTTCGAGGTCGCCGCGAAGCGGTTCTGCGAGAATGAGATCAGGCCGTATAGCTCAGCCTAATAGAGCGACGGTTTTTCTAAACCGTCAGGTCGGCTGTTCGACCCGCTCAGGCCCCCATCTATTTCGATTCCGTTTTCGATTCCACCTTGTGATTCTTCAGGAGTTCTTCCGCATAGTAATTGTGGATTTCTGCTCCGTTCCTCAGTTCTTCCTGATAGGCCGCTTTCAGCACCTGGGCAAGCTCGGAGCGCAGTTTTTCGCGGATCTGGCGTTTCACTTCGGATTCGTCGGCTGACGGAGGAATTTGCGCCTTGTTCCGCTCATAAAAGGCGTTGACGTCGGCGTCAGGCACACTCAGCTTAGGCGTGATCTCCTTCTCGATCACCTTTTCAATCGTGAGCTCATGTTGAAGATAGGTCTTGAAGTCATCTTCGGTGAGTCCAATATCTTTGAGTTTCTTTTGGAACTGCTCTACCGTG
Source organism: Candidatus Angelobacter sp. (assembly GCA_035263765.1). GTDB lineage: Bacteria > Acidobacteriota > Terriglobia > Terriglobales > Acidobacteriaceae > Angelobacter. Next base: position 2,619 of record DATFQZ010000102.1, read on the forward strand.
AAGGATGCTTTGGCTTTGGTGAGACGGGCTTCCACGTCGTCGTTGCTGGTTTTGATGCCGAGCTTTTCAGCCCTTTGCAGGATCAGCCGGGTCTGCATAATCTGATCGAGAGTCTGAAGGCGCAATCCCTCTTCTTGCGTGGAGGTAGGTTTCTGCGGAGATCCCGCGACCTGAGTGTTGTAGGCCTTATCAAGTTCCGAGCGCAGCACTTTGTAACCGTTCACTTGAGCCATGACGTTGGCGTCGGCGCCACCACCTCGGCTCGAGCAGCAGGTGAATGTCAGGGTCGCTGACAAGAGAAAAAGAAAAAAGCATGCTTTGGACCAGTTTTTGTATGCGGACATCCGGGGTTGCCTCCAAGGTCGGATACTGTACGATACGCGAGTTTCATCGTTGTCGCCACGGGCCGAGATCGGCGAATTTCACCTGGACCCGGAGGCGCTAGTGCGGAACATCATTGTAGTTGATCTGTTACGCCACCACCGCGGGATTGGGCAGCGGCCGCGAGTAATCGCACTTCACGGCAACGGCTGCCGGAGCTTCTTCGCTGGCGGCGGGTTTCTTGCTGCGGCGTTTCGGTTTGGGCTGATCGTCTTCATCCGTGGCCCGGCCTTTGTTGTTCGGACAAACCAGCATCGGGCCAGACTTCAAATTCTTTTCGAGCAGATACGGGCTGCCACATTGCGGGCAGGTCTCCGCCACTGGTTTCCAGGCAGAAGTAAAGTCGCACTTTGGGTAGTTCGAGCAACCATAGAAAATGTTGCCGCGGCGGCGTGCTTTCTTTTCCGCCAGCTCACCTTCCTTGCACTGCGGGCATTTCACGCCGATAAAGTTCTGCTTGATGTATTTGCACTCCGGATAGCCGCTGCAGGAAACGAATTCGCCGTAGCGCCCGTGGCGCAGCACCATGGTGCGCCCGCACTGGGGGCAAGTCTCGTCCAGCGGCACGTCGGGCACGCGCTTTCCCTGGTCCAGCCGGCGCGTGGTCTTGCAGTCCGGATACCCGGTGCAAGCCATAAACTGACCGAAGCGCCCGCGCTTCAGAACCATCACCCGGCCGCAGTTCTCGCAATATTCTTCGGACGCGGTCTCCGGCATCTCCGCTGTGTCCAAGTCGGGAAGGTTGATGGGGTTTTCCTTGGTGAAGGTACAGCTTGCGGGATCGTCTTTTTGGTACGCGCTGCAAGCGAAGAACGATCCGTGCTTACCCCACTTGAGCACCAGCGGAGAGCCGCACCGCTCGCACTTTTCCTCCGTCGGCTTCTCCATCCGCTTGATGTTCTCCATGTGTTTCTGGGCATAGCGGAGGTCTTTTGCAAACTTCTTATAAAACTCGCCAAGCGCGTCCTTCCATTTCTCCTTGCCTTCTTCGATTTCGTCCAGCTCTTCTTCGAGACGTGCTGTGTACGTGGGATCGAAGATGTCGGGGAAGTTGGCTACGAGCAGGTCGGTGACGACCAGGCCGATCTCCGTGGGCACGAACTTGCCGCCGGTCTTCTGCACATATTGCCGCTCCTGGATGGTGGATAAGATGGTGGCGTACGTGGACGGCCGGCCGATGCCGCGCTCCTCCAGTTCCTTGACCAGCGACGCTTCGTTGTACCTCGGAGGCGGTTCGGTGAAATGCTGCTCCGGCTTGAGCTCCCGAAGAGTGAGCGTCTGGCCGATCTCCAGCGGCGGCAGCTTGTGTTTCAGCGCCTCGTCCTCTTCGTCCTTGGTTTCCTTGGCCTCCTCGTAAACTTTCAGGAAGCCTTCAAACTTGGGAACCGAGCCGGTCACGCGGAAAGTGAACGATTCGTTCGCGGCCTTGGCCTCGATGTCGACGCTGGTCTGGTCGAAGATGGCCGCGTTCATCTGGGAAGCCACGAAGCGCTGCCAGATCAATTTGTAAACTTTGTACTCGTCCTCGTGAAGGTACTTCTTGATCTCATCGGGGTGGCGAGCCACGGAGGTAGGCCGGATGGCTTCGTGAGCTTCCTGCGCCGCTTTCTTCGCCTTGTAGACGTTCGGCGACTCGGGAACGAATTCCTTACCGTAAGTCGAGCCGATCAATTCCCGCACCTCGCCGATCGCGTCATTCGACACGCGGACGGAATCCGTGCGCATGTAGGTGATCAGGCCGACAGCGCCTTCGTCGCCCAGTTCCACGCCTTCGTACAGGCGCTGGGCGATGATCATCATGCGTTTGACGCTGAAGCGCAGCTTGCGTGAACCGTCCTGCTGCAGCTTGCTGGTGGTGAAAGGCGGCGCCGGACTGCGGCGGCGCTCCTTCTTCTCGATGTTGCGCACCGACCATTGCGCCTGCTCCAGCGCGGCAAGAATCTTTTTCGATTCTTCTTCGTTGGGAACTTCAGTCTTTTCGTCGCCCCGGCCGATGAAGCGGGCATCGAAGGCGGAGCCCTTGCCCGGATGCAAGTTCGCGTCAATCGTCCAGTATTCCTTCTTCTCGAACGCCTTGATCTCGCGCTCACGCTCCACGATCAGGCGCAAGGCCACGGTCTGCACGCGTCCCGCGGAGAGGCCGCGGCGAACTTTATCCCACAACAGCGGTGAAACCTGGTAGCCGACGATGCGATCCAGCACGCGGCGGGTCTGCTGCGCGTCGACCAGATTGCGGTCGATCTCGCGTGGATTCTGGAAAGCTTCCTGGACGGCTTTCTTGGTGATCTCGTTGAAGGTGACCCGGTGCACCGGCGTTGCGCCTTTTTTCTTCTTGCCGCCGTCGACGAGTTCCTCCGCCAGGTGCCAGGCAATGGCTTCGCCTTCGCGGTCCGGGTCAGGCGCCAGGTAAATGGCCGCCGCGGCTTTGGCCAGCTTCTTCAGCTTGGCCACGACTTTTTCTTTTCCGGGAATAACGTCGTAGTCGGTGGTGAAGTCGCCTTCCAGATCCACGCCCAGCCGGCTCTTGGGCAAATCTTTAATGTGGCCCAGCGAGGCCTCGACCTCGTAGTCCTTCCCCAGGTACTTATTGATGGTTTTGGCCTTGGCCGGCGATTCGACGATGACTAATGACTTAGGCAATTTTGTTTCCGCTCAGATATTCGTAACATGAAATGATTGGCCCGACAAATAATCCTTCACGAGTATTTAGTACTTAGTAATGAGTACTTAGCTACTCCCTATGGCTGCAGCCCTTTTGGATTGAATCTCAATTCGCTTCTCAACGTTGTTCAAAAAGGGTGTCCTCATCGTGCGCCTCCGTTCGATTTTGCTAAATACTAAGTACTAAAAACTGCGCACAAAATTTTTACCCGGCAACTGCCGGATCTTCCCGCTCATCTCCAGCTCGAAAAGAATCGCGAACACTTCCGAAGACGAGAGTTCGGGCTCCACCCGCTCGATGATCTGATCGATATGGATTGCCTCATCCTGGCGAATCACGGTGAGCAGCTTGCGCTCTTTCGGCGACATCTCCTCTTGGAACATGCTGGGCGGCGCAAGGGGCTTTTCGTCTGATGCAGCCGGGCTGCCTTCGGATTCAAGCTGCTCCCGCACCGCCGCCGGTAATTCCTCCCAAACGTCCTCCCATGTTGCAGTTAGCTTGGCTCCTTGCTTGATCAAGGTATTCGGCCCCCAGGAGTTGCGGTTGGTCACGTTGCCGGGGACGGCGAACAGCTCGCGGCTCTGTTCCAGCGCGCAGCGCGCGGTGATCCGCGTGCCGCTGTACTCACCCGCCTCCACCACAAGCACGCCCAGCGCCATGCCGCTGATGATGCGGTTGCGGATGGGAAAATTCTGGGGCGCCGCAAACGTAGCCAGTGGGAATTCGCTGACCAGCGCGCCGCCCAATTCCAGCATGCTTTCCGCAATTTTCTTGTTCTCGCGGGGATAGATCACATCCACTCCCGTGCCGAACACGGCCACGGTCTTGCCCCTGGCTTTGATCGCGCCACGATGTCCGGCCGTGTCCACGCCACGAGCCATGCCGCTAAAGATGATGAGCCCGCGCGCCGCCAGGTCGCTGGCCAGCCGCTCCGCCATCCCGATACCGTACGGCGTGGGATGGCGGGTACCTACAATCGCGATGCCCGGA
>DATFQZ010000103.1:0-24282 GCA_035263765.1 Candidatus Angelobacter sp.
TCTCCACTGGCACAAGAACAGCCGGGATCTGGGCTTCAGCTTAGACTCAGCACGCTCGAGCGATGACGCCTACTCCCTCGACACCAAAACAGGCAAGGTTGAAAGATGGACGTTCAGCGAGCTTGGCGGCCTGCACACGGAGGGATTCGTTGAACCTCGCGTGGTTCACTGGAAGAGCTTTGATGCCAGGACCATCTCGGGCATCCTTTACAACCCACCGGCGCGTTTTACGGGAAAGCGTCCCGTTATCATCGATATTCACGGGGGACCCGAAGACCAATTTCAGCCTTATTTCCTCGGGGAACAGAATTACTACTTGAATGAGCTCGGTGTTGCGCTGCTCTTTCCAAACATCCGCGGCTCATCAGGCTTCGGAAAGACTTTTGTAAACCTCGACAACGGGCTGCTCCGAGAGAATGCCTACAAGGATATCGGCGCTCTCCTTGACTGGATCGGGACGCAACCAGATCTCGATGCCAGCCGAGTGATGGTCACGGGTGCGAGCTATGGCGGCAATGTAGCCCTCGTAACGGCGATGAAGTATCCGGAGCGTATCCGCTGCGCGGTGGACGTTTATGGTCCCTCAAACCTGGTCACATTTCTCGAGCGTACGGCGCCTTATCGCCGTGATCTGCGACGTGTGGAGTACGGAGACGAACGCGACCCGCAGGCACGCGCATTCCTCGAAAGACTTGCACCTCTGAACAACGCGAGTTCAATAACTAAACCGTTGTTCGTAATCCAAGGCGAAAACGATCCGATCGTTGCGCGCGCCGAGTCAGACCAGATTGTGAACGCCGTGCGGAAGAACGGGACGCCGGTGTGGTATTTCGTTGCGAAGGATGAGGGACACGGGTTCGGCAAGAAGTCGAATTACGACTATCTGTTCTATGCCACCGTAACGTTCGTCAAACAGTTCCTCTTGAACTGATTTGTGACTTGTTACTGTTTTTGTTCCGGAGGTTTCGGAGAAGGCGCCGGCTGGGCCCTGGGTTTCTGGATGACCGTCTTGTTGTCGCGAGTCTTGAGAACTGGGGCAGCGCCGCTCTGGCGTTTGGCCTCAGCTTGAGCCTCCAGGCTGGAATCGATGAGCACCGTGCTTTGTTCCGCGACCTGCCGCAACGGTTGGCCTTCGGCTTCAGCACGGGTGGCGACACCGACTTTTTCTTTGGCCCGTTCTGCAGACTGCGCCTGGCGGTAGTAGGTCTCTGCCGTTTCCTTGTCTCCATCGAGTTCCGCCAGATACCCCATGTTGTTGATCGTAAATGAATTGCTGGGGTCGAGTTTATAGGCCCTTAGAAAATCTGCGCGCGCGGTCTTGCGATCATTGCGGTTCATGGCGGAGACGCCCCGCAGATTTAGACGCGCTACCTGGCCCTCCACGTCGCTCTTTTCGGTTAAGTGGCGATAGGTCTTTTCCCAGTTGCGTTGGGCAATTTCCGAAATCGGTTTTCCACGCCAGTCAGCATTGGAAGTGACCACCACCGGCTCACGCGAGCGCGTCCCGGCAGCGCGCATGTAGAACTGGATCGCGTCTTCCAATTCGCCCTCTTTCTCCTTGGCAAAGCCCATATTGTTCAAGGTGAAAGCATTCTTGGGATCGATCTTGAGCGCTTGCTGCAACATGAGGTCGGCTTCCGGAGCGCGATCATGATTCAACAACTGCACCGCTTGCCGGTTCAACTGGTTGATCTGCATGTTGCCTTGCCCGGCTCGCCCGGCCACCTTGGCGACCACCTTACCCTCGACTTCCTTGTCCGTCGATGTGTGTACGATCGCTTCCGAGGTATTGGCTTCCGCCTGATCGTAGTAACGTTGGGCGCGATCCATGTCACCTTCCAACTCGGCTGCGTAACCGAGGTTGTTGAGCGTAAAAGGATCGTTGGGATCAATGAGAAATGCCTTGTAGAAGAGGCGTTTGGCTTTCGAGAGGTTATGCTTCTCCAAGGCCTTCACGCCATCGTGATTGAGTTGCTGGACAGGCGTGTAGCCGCTCTTTTTAGGCAGAGGCAAATGCTTTTCCTGAGAGCTTGCGGGCGCGGCGTGCACGACGAAAAAGACAAGCAGCAGGCAGGGCAGCAGGGAACGCATGGATGAAGAAAGTCCTCTCACAGTTCGCAGCAGTCACCGGCCGCCGAGACCGGAGCAGCTCTGCATCCGGTTGGATGGCCGTTCAGGAGTTTGGGTTGGGCCGTGCCCGGCCAACGATGGTTGCCATCTGAGTAGCTGCTTCATGCATCCAAGCAACCTGGCGGATATCTTTAGCGCTTATGACGAGTGCGCGAGTTTTGTTCTTGTGGTTGTCGTTGTTCGTAACGGCGTTGTTGGCCGGCCAATCGACTCCGCAGTCGGGGACAGGAAGCGTGCAGCCAACGGTGCCGCAGGCTGGCGGCCAGGAGATTCCCGGGCTTCAACCTCCCGTAACGCTGACGCCGCAGCCGGCGGCGACAAAGCCTGACACATCGCCCTCGGCCGCCCAGCCAATCCCGGTTGAAGTCCAGGAACCGAAGACGGAAATCCTCGACAGCTCGTCGCCTGCGGGTGGCATGGCGGGTGATGGTCATGATCCGATCCTGGATCCTCCACCGCTTCCAAAGGGAACCACCACGCTGGTGGGCGGAATCATCAGCGGCTTGGATCGCATCCGCAACCGGATCAACATCGCCGTCTACGGTGGCGGCCGCTGGACGGTTCAGTTTGACGAGCGAACCCACATCTTCCGCAACGGGGCGGAAGTAACCCAACTTGCGTTAAAGAAAGGCGACCGAGTCTACGTCGACACCATGCTCGACACCAACAATCGCGACATCTTCGCGAGGAACATTCGGGTGGGCACGATCGCACTGCCGGCCGATATCGACGGGCAGATCACTGACGTGGATGCCAAGCACAATGAGATCACGGTGCGTGACAGCATAGGCACATCCTCCGTGCACTTTGCGGTAGATCCACAGACCAGAATCAGCCGCGGTCCGGCAGCCGCGTCGTTCGGCGACTTGCAGCCAGGCTCGCTAGTCAGAGTCAAATTCGCCGCTGACCGTGCGAACCGTGGTCTGGCGCGCGAGATCTCGATTCTTGCGCTGCCCGGGGCATCGTTTACCTTCGCCGGGCCTATCACCTTCTTAGACACACACCGCGGACTGATGGCGGTACGCAATACGCTAGACGGCAAGACGTATGATCTATCCTTTGCCGCCGCGCGTATGCCCGACGCGGGACAGCTGGCGGTGGGAGCTGAAGTGACGATCGTCGCCACATTTGACAGTACTCAGTACACCGCGAAGCAAATCACGGTGACCAAACCCGCCGCCGAAGCAGGAAAATAACAACAAATTACTGTAACTATAACTAATTGTATATCAACTACTTATAAGTATTTAATAATCTATTACATTAATATTTGGGCGATTCTCGTCTCGCCAAGAATTCCGTTGCAAGAGCCTCCCGGTTCCCGTGCTATCCTTCTACGCTTTCCCAGTTCCACAAGACTCCGCGGCGGTGAGGGATATTTGCATGCCCAAGAAGAAAACTGTTTTTGCGGTGTTAGCCGGTTTCGTCTGGCTCGCGGTGAGTCGCTATCTCATCCACAACGTGTGGTTGGCAAACGCGTACACGAACAACCCGTTGTTATGGCGAAGTCAGAGTGCCATGCTGCATCGATTATGGGTGATTCACTTGGCCAACTTCATTCTGGCGGTGGCTGCCACGCTGATCTACGTTCGCGGGATCGAGAGCAAGCCCTGGCCGGGCCAGGGACTTCGTTTCGGCATTCTGTTGGCGCTGGCGACGGCCGTGCCCCAGTCACTGGTTGAGTATTTTGTTTATCCGATCTCTCACACGCTTGCGTTGCAGTGGATCATCGGGGAAGGCGCCCTTATGGTATTGCTGGGTCTCCTTATAGCTGCAATCTGCCGGCCGTCAGCAGCTTAGCAGTCCAGGTCCCGTCTCATTGTTGCATGCTATGCTCTTGCACGCGACCTGCTCTCTTTGCAGACGAGGGGGACTCATGCGCACCGTACGCGGATTAGCCTTGGCACCAAGAATACTCGCTGTTTTGTTTTTGGCTTGCGTGAGCCTTAGGGCGAACGGGCAAACTGCCGGAGAGTCGAGATTGTCCGCGGAGACCCGCGCCAAGATTGACGGGATCGTACAGACGGCACTCGAACAAACCGGGGTACCCAGCGCTTCGATTGCAGTGGTGAAAGACGGTGAGATTGCGTATCTTCACGCCTACGGCCTAGCGCGGATCGAGCCGGCTACGGTGGCTCGCCCGGAGATGCGCTACAGCATCGGCTCGATCAGTAAGCAGTTCACTGCTGCGGCGGTTCTGCTGCTGGCGGAGCAGGGCAAACTCTCTCTCGACGATCCAGTGGCCAAGTACCTTCCCAACCTCACCCGCGCCAACGAAGTCACAGTCCGGCAATTGCTGTCGCACACCTCAGGCTATCAGGATTACTGGCCGCAGGATTATGTTCCGCCGTTCATGACGCAGCCGATTAACGCGGAGAAGATCCTCGATCTGTGGGCGCGCAAACCGCTGGACTTCGATCCCGGAACAAAATGGCAATACAGCAACACCAACTACGTGATCGCCGGGCTGATCGTCGAAAAAGTCAGTGGAAAGCCGTTGCTTGCATTTCTTCAGGAGAAGATCTTTGCGCCCCTGGGCATCGCTCGCGTCGAGAACATCGACCTGCACCGGCTTGGTGAGACGGACGCCACCGGCTACATGCGCTATGCGCTGGGGCCGCCGCGCGTGGCCCCGAAGGAAGGCCCAGGATGGTTGTTTGCCGCGGGAGAGCTGGCCATGCCGGCCGAAGAGCTGGCCAAGTGGGACGCTGCGATGCTGGCCCACCGTCTGCTCAAGCCGGCCTCGCAAAAGGAAATGGAGACTGAGGTCAAGCTGAAGGACGGACGTGGCACTGGGTACGCGCTGGGTCTTCAGGTGGGGGCGATGAGCAGCCATCGCGTGCTGCGGCACGGCGGCGAGGTTTCCGGGTTCACCGCCCAGAACATGGTTTTCCCTGACGATGGCATCGCTGTGGTGGCGCTCACCAACCAGGACGCCAGCGGAGCGTCGTCGCTGATTGCACGGCAGATCGCGACTACATTATTGACGCCGCCGGGATCAGCCAGCGCGGCCAAGCTGGAGCAGGCCCGTAAGATTTTCGCCGGTCTGCAGCAAGGGAAGGTCGACCGCACTCTATTCACCAGCAATGCTAATTCTTATTTCACGCCGCAGGCGCTTCAGGATTTTGCGTCCAGCCTGGGGCCCTTGGGTGAGCCCCAGGAGTTCACTGCAACCGGCGAGCAGGGCCGCGGCGGCATGACCTTCCGCGGGTACACCGTCAAGTTTCCCAAGCTGACACTGAACATCATCATTTATGAAATGCCGGACGGGAAACTGGAACAATTCCTGGTGGCACCCGGGAACTAGCTTGCCCTTGTTTTAGAATGACGTGTTGTCGCGGCTGGCGAACTTCCTTTCGTTCGCTGCGAGGAGCGCGCATGAAACTGAACGGAATCAAACTCACCTGGCTCGGGCACTCGACGTTTCTGATCGAAACGCCGGGCGGCAAGAAAATCGTCATCGACCCTTGGGTCATGGGCAATCCAGCAACGCCCCCGGACAAGAAAAAGCTTGACACGATTGATGTAATGCTCTGCACTCACGGTCACGGCGACCATATCGGCGATGCCGTAGAGTTGGCGAAGAAACATAACCCCAAGGTAGTTGGCGTGTACGAGCTCTGCCTCTGGATGGCCAAGAAAGGCGCGCAGCAGATCATGCCCATGAACAAAGGGGGCTCGCAGCAAGTAGGCGACGTCTCCGTGACGATGGTCCATGCCGACCACTCCTGCGGCATCGAAGACGACGGCCAGGTCATTTACGGCGGCGAGCCATGCGGGTATGTGATTCAATTCGAGAACGGAATCAAGATCTATCATGCCGGAGACACGAACGTTTTCGGCGACATGAAGATCATCCACGAGCTCTATCGCCCGGACGTGGCCATGCTCCCAGTCGGAGACGTGTTTACCATGGGGCCGCGCGAAGCCACGTATGCTTGTGGGCTGCTGAAGCCAAGGATGGTGATTCCCATGCATTTTGGAACTTTCCCACTGCTGACAGGAACGCCCCAGGACCTGGAGAAGCGTATCAAGGATCTCGCGGTTGAGCTGAAGACCATGAAGCCGGGCGAGACGATAGCCTGACAGGTCATTTCGACGATGATCGAGCTCCCGCATCCGTGGCAGCGCTCCATTTTGACTCTTCGGGCTGCCGCGCCTTGAAACTCGCAACCAAAGCTTCTTCGCAGGTATGCTGCATGATGGTGCGGTAGTGTTCTCCCAGAAAGATGCGAAGGCGGGTCGTGTCCATGACGCTTGACCCAAGCAGGTAGGGAAGAGCGGCGGGAGGAATCTCCGAGATCCCCAGCTTCCACAGAAGCCGTTGCGCGTGGCGGGAGACGAGCTCCGCGGGAACGCTCTTGGTTTCGGCGCGCGAAATCTCAAAACACCTTCGCAGAGCAACCGACTCACCCCGGCCGGCCACATTCAATACTGTGAGCTGCGGATCGGTTCCCGTGCGCTGGACAATGTGGGCTACCAGGCGGGCCATGTCGTCCAGGTGGACAAACTGCAGCCGGTTTTCCAGATAGCCACCGCGCGAAGGGAGAAAGATGGGGAGACGCGCGCCTCGGCGGCGCAAGCGGGCGCCCAGGCGGCCCTTGCCGTCGGGAACGCCGCGCAGCCAGGTGAGTGCGTAATTGCGGGCGCCGGGCCCACCATAGAAGTGGGAACGCAGCACGTAGGTCTGGCATCGGCGCAGGCCGGCGGCACGGGTTCGGACCGTAGTGTCGGCCTCTTGCTGGTGCATGGCGTAGAGAAGACCGTGCGCGCCCAACGTGGCGTCTTCGGTAACAGAACGCGGACGCGGCGCATACACCGCCGCGCTGCTGGAAAAGATGAATCTGTCGATTCCTCCCACCATGCGGTTGTGTTCCGCGATCGCTTCGCTCACCCGGCTGCTTCCTGGAACGTTGCTGAGCCACATGGAATGCCGGTCGGGGACGCCGCTCGCGAGGGGGTCCATCACAAAAGCCAGATGGATCACGGCTTCCGGCCGGTAGGCGCGCATCAACTCCAGTAGCTCGTCACAGGAGCGCTCCTCGGCCAGGTCGACTTTTTTGAAATGAAAGAGTCCCGCGGGTTCGGCAGGTTCGCGCACATCTACGCCGATGACCTGGTGCCCGGGTAATTGTCGCAACAGGCGCAGGCCCAGACTACCTGCTACTCCGGTGATCAGGACTGTTGGTTTGACGGTCATGTGCAGTTGGAGCGGTCTCGCGGGGGAAGTACGCCATCCTAGCATAGACATCGTCCGCGAAGGGCGGGTTGTGTAGTTCGCTTTGTCCTGGTAAGCATCGCGGAAAAACTGAGAAAATGAAGGGCGTGGCCACTGCTGAGCTGAATCCGCTGCAAGAAAGCATGCGCAAAGAGAAGCGCGCGGTGGCATTGAATTCGTTGCTGGCCGCGGCGGCGATCACCATTCTCAAGCTCCTGGTTGGACTGACCACGCGCAGTCTGGGGATTCTTTCTGAAGCCGCTCATTCCGGCCTGGATTTACTCGCCGCCTTCATCACTTTGCTGTCCGTGCGGGTTTCCGACAAACCGGCCGACGCAGAGCATCAATACGGCCACGGCAAGGTGGAGAACTTTTCGGCTTTCCTGGAAACCGGCCTGCTGCTGCTGACGTGCGTGTGGATTGTATGGGAAGCAGTGCGCCGCCTTACCGGCTATCACGCGGTGCACATCGAGCCCTCTCTGGCTGCCTTTGCCGTGATGTTTGCTTCCATGGCGGTGGACTGGTGGCGTTCCCGCAGGCTCAAGAGGATCGCCGACAAGTATGACAGCCAGGCCCTGGAGGCCGACGCCCTCCACTTCAGCACCGATGTTTTTTCAAGCGGCGTGGTGGCCCTGGGCCTTGCCCTGGTCTGGCTGGGCCGGCGGATGGGCATTCCCTGGCTGAACAAGGCGGATCCCGTGGCCGCCCTTGTGGTTTCCGGAGTCATCGTCTACGTGAGTTCACGGCTGGCGCGGAAGACGATTGACGCGCTTCTCGACGCGGCTCCGGCCGGCTACCGCAATCGCATCGTCGATGCCGTATTGAAGATCGACGGCGTAATTGAAGTGGAGCGAGTGCGTGTTCGCCGGGCCGGCAACCGCTACTTCGCCGACCTGGCGGTGGGCCTGGCGCGCAACGTTACATTCCAACGGTCGGGTCAAGTGGTCAGCGAGATCACTGACGCTGTGCACGCCATCCTCCCGGACTGTGATGTGGTGGTCCACCCGGTGCCGCGGGAAACCGGCCACGAGAACATTTTCGATCGCATACGGGCTGTGGCTTCGCGTAACAACTTCAGCGTGCACGATGTCAGCGTGCAGGATCTGGCAGGACGGCTCCACGTCGAACAGCACCTGGAACTCGACGAGACCCTCAGCCTCAAGCAAGCCCACGACGTAGTTACGCGGCTCGAAGCTGAAATCCGGGCCGAGATCCCGGAGATTTCCACGATCCTCACTCACATTGAGAGTGAGCCCTCCACGGTCGAGCCAGGAGGGAGGGTGTTGCGCCATGCCGCGATCGAGCAGAAGCTCAGGCCGCTGGTGCGCGAATTTCCAGAAGTCCTGGACATGCACGAGGTGGAGATTAAATTCGTCCGCGACAAGATTTATATGTCCTGCCACTGCACCATGGCTGACAATTTGCCTCTCTCGCGCGTCCATGACATCTCCACGGCGCTGGAAATCCGCTTCAAGCAGGCTGCTCCCGAGCTGTTTAAGGTCCTGATCCATCCCGAGCCGCAGACCGACAATCGCAGATAAGACACACCCGGCGTGACGCACGCATTACGCGGGCAACGCGGCGCGCGGCCGTCGCCATCGATGTTGAAGAACGATTCCCAGTTTTTAGCTCAGGAACAATAGGAGGAATGAGTATGGCAAAGATTATTCGATGCCGGGACATTGGTGTGGACTGCGATTTCGAAGCTCGCGGCGACACCGTGCAGGAAGTCTTGGAGAACTGTGAGGAGCATGCGCGCACAGCTCACGGGATGGAGGAGATCCCGACTGAGCTCGTCAACAAAGTGAAAGCGGCGATTCGCGACGAAAAAGCTGCCTGACATAGATCGCCGTACACCCCACCCCAGCCGCGCAACGGCGGCGCGGTCTGGGGACCCTGGGGATCGCGCATGATCGCCGTGATCGCACGTGATCGGGTCTTACGATTACAGGCGATTCGGTGCGGTTCCGGCGATCCCTTCGATCCCTTCGATCCCTTCACTCCCTCGGCACAGATTTTTGTAAGGCGAAGCGAGGAGCTTCAAAACCTTCACATCCTGAAGCATTCCTCTGGCAGGGCTGCCTCTGCCTTGCGATAATAGAATCCTGTCAGAAAGGACAATCCTTAAAATGAATCGAAAGAACCTTGCCGCTGCAGTCCTGTGCGCGCTGGCGATCGGCATCACGAGCTTGGTGTGGGCCCAGCAGCCTGAAGATAAGAGCAAACGTCCCAGTCCACCGGGAACCGCAGACTGCACGATCAAAGGCAAGAAAGTCTCGATTGAATACAGCCGCCCATCTCTGCGAGGCAGACCGATGGAACAGCTCACTCCCTATGGAAAGGTGTGGCGCACCGGCGCTAACGAAGCCACCTCGCTGACTACAGAGATCGATCTCAACATCGGCGGTGCGAAAGTTCCGGCCGGCAAGTACACTCTCTACACGCTGCCTTCGCGCGACACGTGGAAGCTCATCATCAATAAGCAAACCGGACAGTGGGGCACCGAATACCACGAGGACCAGGACCTGGCTCGCGTGGACATGAAAACCACGCCGATCGTGGTGCCTGTCGAGCAATTCACGATCTCTCTCGATCAGGATGACAACAGCAGCTGCGATCTGATCATGGAATGGGAAAAAACACGGCTGACCGTTCTGGTGAAGGCGCAGTAAGATTCCCTGGGAACCGAGGTGCTATGGTCGAGGCTAAACTGAACTGGGTAGACGGTGAGCGCTTCGTGGCCAGCGCGTCGAGTGGGCACGCCGTAGTGATCGACTCCGACCGGGAACGCAACACGGCCACGGGCCCCATGGAGCTTGTGCTGCTCGGACTGTGTTCTTGCACGGCCACCGACGTGGTCAGCATCCTGCGCAAGAAGCGCGAGCCGTTCACTGGTCTTGAAATCCGGGCTGAAGCGGAACGCGCCCAGCAGCCGCCCACGGTCTATACCACGATCAAACTGATCTACACCGTGACCGGGCCGGTCTCGCGCAAGGCCGTGGAGGACGCGGTTCGACTCTCTGAAGAGAAGTATTGTGGCGTCGCGGCCATGCTGAAAACCACCGCGCACATCACCACGGAAATCCACTTGTCCGCGCAAGACGCGCTAGAAAGTCGAAAAAAATGAACCAACGCTGTGCTGAAGGAATCTGAGGAGGGAGGGGAAGGAATGCAGCAAAAGAAGGTCGTAGTCTATAGCCAACCTGGCTGACCGCCATGCGCCTGGGCGGAAGGCTACCTTTCGGAGAAAGGTATCGAGTTTGAAGTGAAGGACGTGAGCATAGACCAGCAGGCCGTCTTCGAACTGGTCCGCACGTACAACAGCCGTTCCACACCCACCATTGTTGTGGACGGTCAGGTGATGATCGGCTTCGATCCTGAACGTCTGGACAAGATGCTTGCCGAGTAATTCCGCAGAAACACCAGCAGCTATCCCCGCGACGGAACAGGGACATCCGTGGCGGGGTTACTTTTTTATCGCCACAGCCACGCTCTGCTGGGGAGCTGCAGCCACGGCAGGGAAGGCGGTCTTCAACGGTGCCCTGTTTGCGGGAAGAGCCGCAATTTCACCGGTAGTCCTGTCACAAGCACGGACCAGCTTTGCCGTTCTCTTGCTGGCAGTTTTCCTCGTTTTGCGCTACGGCCGCACGTTTTTTCGCATTCCGGGTCGTGACCTGGTTCTGTGCGTCCTCGTCGGGGTCCTGGGACTCACAGGGTCCAACTACTTCTACTATCTGGCCATTCAGCATGCCACGGTGGCCATTGCAATCACTTTGCAGTACACGGCGCCAGTGTGGGTGCTGCTGTGGACGTCGCTTCGCGGGCATCAGGCGGCCACTTTGCGCCGCGCCGGCGCGGTAGCCCTGGCCTTGGCCGGGATCGCGCTGACCATCGGGCTCTTTCAATCCGGCTTCAGGCTCAATCTTCTTGGCACGGTGGCCGCGTTGTTGGCCTCTTTCTCATTCGCGCTCTACAACATCGCCGGACAGCAACTGGTCAGCCGCCATCATCCTTTCCGGATCATGTTCTTTGTCCTGCTGGGTTCGGCAGTATTCTGGCTGATCGTGAACCCGCCCTGGCGGCTGGCGGCCCAGCACTACTCGACCGGACAATGGGGCTTCCTCTTCGTGTTCGCCTGTCTGTCAACGCTGCTTCCGTACTTCTTCTTCTTTAGCGGCCTCAAATATCTGGACCCCACGCGCGCTGTGATCGCCAGTTGCCTGGAGCCGGTGTTCGCCGTTTTGTTTGCAGCGGTCTTCGTGGGCGAAGGCGTGCGCGCGTTGCAGGTGACCGGTATCGTGGCCGTGCTAGCAGCCACGGTGATGGCGCAGGCAGGGGGGACTAGGCCGTTGCCCGAGGCCGATTGAGAAGAGAAAGGCGGCCCTTGCGGGCCGCCTTTAGGTTTCGGGTTTGTTGTCTAGGCTAAGCCGGCACACCTTTAGTCAAACGGCGTGTGGTTGACCCACTGCAACCTAGAGAAACTAGGGACCGGATTGCCAGGTGTTATAACCCCGGATCCAAGGCTGGTGGAGGGAAACCACGCCGGCCCCCAACCGCTGCTAAATCGTTTGTCGAAAAGCACGTTGCGGGTTACGGTATTGATGTTCTGGATCGTGTTCTGGATACGGCCACCGACTATAGTCAGCTGATTTACCTGGGCTCCGTTGTTCACCAGGCCCCCCGTGCCGTTATTGGAAATTGCGGCCATCGAGGCGTCAATTTCCAGCAGGCCATCGAACTTGCCGGAGCTGTTGGTCTGGGTGTCGTTCAGGATGACATTGCCTTTGGCCGTGAAAATCCCCAAAGCCTGCCTGGTATCGTTGGCAGGAATCAATGTGTCCATGGGCGTGGTTCCAACCGCTGTCAATGTCACGGGCGGCTGCTTGTAAGTCACGTCCCCGGTAATCGTCACGTCGCTGGCGCCGGTGATGGTGAGGTTGGTGTGGTCCTGAATGGCCGGCATGCCTTCACCCGGGCCGGAGAGCGAGTTGATCTTGCCGTTCACATACAACATGGTCGCGTAGCCCGTGGGGTTGAGAGTGGTTGGATCGATCTGTGTGGGCACGCCGCTCACGGTGAGGGGTGCACCTCCATTAACGGACATGATGGTAGTACCCTTCGGGTAGCTCACGCCGGCGATGGTGGTCGGTGTGGGGTCAACCGTGACAGTGGTTGTGGTGCTGCCCTGGGTGATCGTGTAGACCTGCGCCGCGGTCCCCGATGGGGACAGAGTCACATTGGCAGCGCCCTCTACATAAATCCCGCCACCTTTGAACGTGGGAGGGATCGTATTGCCGAGCGCATCGGTGGTCGTGTACGGCAGGAAAACGCCGCTGGAGGCTCCGCCGCTGGGATAGGCGGCGCCGCTGACGTCGCGCACATTATTGTGCAGGTCGCTGCTGTTTACAGGATTGTTGCCCGATTGGCCAATGCCATCCAGTACCGCGCGTTCCTGGTTGTAGTCGTTCTGCGGCAGGTTGATCTTGCTTTGATTGAGGTTGTAACCGCCATTGAACTTGGGTGTGATGGCGGTGTTTCCCGATTTGTCTGACGGTGCCGATGTTTGGTCGCAGTTGTTCGCTCCGAAGTTATAGCCGAAGTTCGAAGAGACGCTGCCTACGGGGTCGGTGAATGTGTAATTGCCGCTGGTCCCGAAGGTCCACGCGCCGTTGGTGAACGTGGGCCCGGTAATCGTGCCGGGCACCAGGGTCCCGCTGCAGATATCGAACTTGTCAATAAACATGCCCCAGGCAGCGAAACTGGTGTTCCCGGGGGCTGAGGTGAGAGGCGCGGTGACGAAGAAACTGCCGTGATCCTGGATGGTAGCCGCTTCACCGCCTCGCGACTGGCCGACAGCCACGATGTCATAGTTGAACTGGTACTTATAGGAGCTTGTGACGGGAGATGTGCAGGGAAGCCCATTCCCCATTGTGCAGCTTACATACTGGACAAAGGGGATGGGATTTCCGGACAGATCCACATCCTGCACGAGCTTGTATTTGGCCGGCCACGACTTGGCTGCCTGACCGGACCCGTTGATCGTGGTCGAGGAGGAGTAGGACATGTAGTTGTTCTGGAGGTACGTGTTGGCGTTGCTTGCGGTAGTCGTGGGGTTCGTAAGCGGCGCTACGTTGCCGTTCCAGCCGAGTACGATGTCCTTCATCACTTGATTTTGGAGTTCCTGACGGCCGATATTCAGCCCGGAATCGGCGGCGTAGAAAGAACCACGGAAGCTCCGGTAATACCCGTTGATCAGCAGGTCAGACCGCGTCGACCATGCCATGGCCAGGGCCAGCCCCGACATGAGCATCAGAAGCAGCAAGGTGGTGATCAGAGCGACTCCTCGCTGCTGGCTTGCGGAGCGGCGCCGGCCGGATTTCAGAAACCGAACGTTGTGGCGTTGCATCAGGGTGCCTCCTCTACTTGTTCATGCTGAGATTGCGCGGGTTGATCACCACCGCAGCGCTCTCTACGTAATAGTTGCCTTGATCGAATTTGTTCTGAAACGTCGGGTCGCCAACCGGGTTGCTGCGTCCGATCAACGAGATACGCACCGAGCGAACCTGGGTCCAGTCATTGTTGTAGCCGGGCGGAGTATCCGTAGACAGATTGGAGGAATTGTAGCTGTAACTGCTGGTGACGTCGTTATACGCGCCGACCTTAAACCCGATAATCTGCTCCGCGACGATGTCGGGCGTGCTTCCGTTTGTGACCCGCATCAGTTTCGGGTCGGCGGGATTGCTGGTGTCAACGTAATATTGGATCGTTTGGATCCTCAAGACCCAATCGTTGCTGCAAAAGTTTTGCAAGATTTTGTTGTTGCTGTTTAGATCGCCGTCGAATAAACCCGCATCGACTTGAGTAGTTCCGGTCCCGGTGGGATTGTGATCAAGATGTACGTTGCCTGAGCTCACTGTGCCGTCCTTGGTCAGGATGGTGTCTACCATGGTCAGGCCATCGCCGGAGACGATCAAAATATTGTCTCCGTTATGAAAGTATCCAGCCATCGTGGTAAGCGGGATCGAAGGGTCCTGCGGCTGTATGAACAGCGTGGATGAATTCGGCACGGGGGAACATGGAGAGGCCGGGTGCGCCAGCGGTATCGAATTGTCGATCGAAACCACCGTGAGCGTGTCAAAACACGTCGACCCGTAGGTGTGCGTGGTAGGGTCATAACAGCCGCTGGTGCTAGTGCCGGCCTGGGTGTTGGCAATCATGACGCCAAATGGGAACGCAGGCAGATCAACGCCCTGATAGAAACCGGTCCCCGCATTCTCCACGTCGTTCTGCATTTGGGCTACGGCGTTGCGCAGAGAGAGGTTCAGCCCTACTTGGCTTTGCTGGGCGCCGAAGAGCGGCTGGTGCTGCTTGATAAGGCTGACAGCGGCGCCGCCAACGATGAGGAACATTGACATGGCGACCGTCAGCTCAATGAGAGAAAAGCCTCTTTTGCTCCGCGCGCTTCTTGAAGTCGTCTCGAGTTGTGTTTTTCGTATCTTCATTGTCGCACCAACGTTGTTTGGAAAGTGGCAGCTTGGTCCAGCGCATTGCCGGTTCTTGCGATAACGACAACGGTGATGCGCCGGGCGCCGGGTATGGGCTGGTCCTTCTCAATGATCCAGCGCCGGTGGAATAGGAGCATGTCGCTTGAAGTCGGCGGCGCAGTGGTCTTCACCTCGCCGTTGGGGGTCTGGGCGATGCTCACCCCGTTGTTGGTTTCCGTGATGGCGCCGGCTTCGGATGAGATCTGCACGTCGTCAAAGTAGTTCACAACCTCAGACCCGCATATTTGGGGCGGCCCAGCCTGCGCGTTCACGGTCTGCGACTGATCGGAAGTCAAACTTCCCGACGTGCTACCCGCCGGCACCGCGATATCTGGATCGCATGCGGAAAGCAGATTCAAGTCCTCGAGCTTCTCTGAGGCCAGCAGCGTTTGCGTCCCGGTATACCGCGAGTAGTTGGTGGTGCTGGCCAGGTTCGCCAGGAGGCCCGCTATGGCCAGAAGTCCTGTGGCCAGAATGGCGCTGGCAACGATGGCTTCAATCATGGAGAAGCCGCGGTCGTGTTTTGTGTTACGGATTAACATTGATGTTTCCATAGCCTGATACCGATATCACCTCTGCCGGTTTCCCGGGGTATGTCAAGGTCAACTGGCACGGATTGCATTGCGCTCCCGCGCTTGAGAGGACCTTTCCGCCAGGGCCGAAGGTTAAGGTTGTGTTCGCATTGAGGGTGGTTGCTTGCGATGACTCAGACCACAAAACAGCGTTGCCCACATTGCTGTACGCTGTGGCGCCAGGAGGCTTGCTCTGTACCTGATAGGTTTTGGCGGTGGCATCAAACACCACCTGGTACCAATATCCCTGATAGATGGCCTGGTAGCGCGTAGACTGGATCGTACCGGTGACTGCGGCAACGGCGCTCCTGAGACGGTAGGCTGCGGTGACGTTCGTGATGAGAGGGATCGAAATTCCAGCCATCACCATAATGATCGCTATCGTGACCACCATTTCAACCAAGCTGTAGCCGCTGTTGCCCGCCCGCGAAGACCGTGGCCCAGGCCCGCAATGCCCCAGGGATTCTCTCCTCATCATCAAGCTCTTCTCCATCCAGCACGTAGTGGATTGCCCTTAATTCATTGATAACCTAACGGTCCCAATGATTCACCAGAGAAACGCCAAATGCGCGTTACTGAGGTAACGTCGCTTTCGAGCGTGAATCTGGCCTTTCCGAGCGAGCCAGAAAATAACCTGCGAGGACCGGCCGGTCAACGGCCCGTAAGGGAAATGCCTGTCCTGCCGGAAGTGCATATGCCAGGCGCTGGTTTCCGGCCTGGGTGGAGCGCTTCAGGGTGAGCAAGGCTGCGGTATCTGCTTTAACGTCAATCGATGGCAATTGTGTTGCCAACCATGCGGGGCACAGGGTTACGAAGGTTGGTTGGTACCAAGGGACCAGGAGTGGAGAGAAGCCCGGGACTCAGCACTCCGTTCGGGTGACGGAGACACGACCACGCAATGGAGCCGAGTACCTGTACAATATCGTTATGAGACGATATGCGTACGCTGCGTTGTTTGTCTCCCTGGCGATGCTAGTCGCGCGTGCAGAGGATAAGTCCAAGTCGACGAAGGCCGTTCTGAATATTACCGTGGTCAGAGAAGACAACGGCAAGCCTGTGAAGAACGCCGAGGTGGTTCTGCATCCCGTGGACAAAGGGGGCAAGCAGAAACAGGAAAGCCTGGAATTGAAGAGCCACGACGACGGCAAGGCTGGGATCGCCGGGATTCCCTTCGGCAAACTCCGCATTCAGGTCATTGCGCAGGGATACCGCACGTACGGCGAAGACTTTATCGTGAACCAGCCGACGATGGAAATCACCATCAAGCTGCAGAAGCCGGCGGAGCAGTTCTCCATCTATAAGTAGCGCTCCAACCCTTTCAGTGACAGCCAGCAACCCTCCTCCGGACAGCAAGAGTGATTGGCTGGCTATCCGCCAGGGCCGAGGCTGCGCTCCCCCAAAAACTGAACCTGTTCTCGGTGAAAGGCTGCCTCCGGCGAGCCCGCCTCCACCCCGCCACCCGCCTGAGGCGGGCGTGTCGGGCCCGGCGCCGGTGCCACATGGTTTTTTCGCGGCATGCACCCAGGTGTTGCCTCAAGTCCCTTGACAGGAGCCTCATCCGGGTGTCATTTCTAGTAGCTTTATTGTTTTCTGCCGTAGCTGCCTGGAAGGAAGGATTGATTGAAAGTAAGGGTTTTTTATCATGGCAAATGCTTTGACGGCACCGCCTCGGCCGCGGTGTTCACCCGCTTTTACCGCGAGCGAATCCGGCCGGACGCACAGTTTCAATTTAGCGGCCTGGTCCATCGTGCTGGTGCCCTCTTCAATGAAGAGGACTTCGATGGCGACGAGAACGTGATTGTCGACTTCAAGTATTCAGCTTCGCCCAAGATCACCTGGTGGTTCGATCATCACCAGAGCGCATTTCTGACGCCTGAGGATGCGGAACACTACCGTCGCGGCGACAAAAGCCAGAAATTTTATGATCCTGACTTCAAGTCCTGCACCAAGTTCCTGGCCCATGTAGCCCAGGAAAAATTTGACTTCGATCCGGCTCCGGTGAGGGAACTGATTGACTGGGCGGACGTGATTGACGGCGCGCAGTTCCGGTCGCCACAGCAGGCGGTCGAGATGGCCGAACCGGCGATGAAGCTGACCATGGCCATTGAGTCCACCAACGATCCCTCATTTCTGCCGCGTTTGATCACCAGCCTGGTGGACGAGCCGCTGGGCAAAGTCATCGAAGCGCCGTTTGTGGCGCCACTGATCGGCCCGCTCATGGAACGCCATCGCCTGTCGATTGATATCCTGCGGCAACGGTCGGAGTGCAAACAGGCCACAATTTATTTCGACATCACCGACTACGACCTGGAAGGTTACAACAAATTCATCCCCTATTATCTGCATCCAGATTCGGTCTACAGCGTTGGTCTGAGCAGCAGCAGCTTCCGCGTGAAAGTAGCCGTGGGATCGAATCCCTGGATCCGGCAATCCAAGATGGTCAACCTGGCCAAAATCTGCGAGCGTTATGGAGGCGGCGGCCACGCTCGCGTCGGCGCCATCTCATTTTCCCCGGATCAGGCAGCGGCCGCGCGCCAGGCAGCGTCGGAGATAGTCGCCGAGTTGCGTGCATCGGCCGACAACTCCTCGCGTCCGTCTTGAACACCAGGCAACTTCCTTACCCAGGCTAACCAGGCTAAGTTGAACCAGAATTGATGCTTAGATAGGCTCACTTCAGACTGTTCTCACAAGTATTGGAGTTGAGTCGTGGTACACACGAAATTGGCCGCGGCCTGTCTGGCGTTCGCCGTGTCGCTAACCTGCGAGGCCCAGAACGCCAACCCCGGAACGTCCGGAGCGGCACATACTAATTCATCACCCCCGGCCGGCAACACGAAGATGGGCTCTGAGCAGAAGTTTGTCCTGGACGCGGTCAAGACGGCGGTAGCATTGCCGCAGCCTGATCCTCAGGACCGCCTGCGGGTACTAGCCAGTGCCGCAGAAGTGGCTTCGACCGTTGACCAGAAGATGGCCAAGGGCCTTTGGAAGGAAGGCGTCCAGATCGAATCAGAGCTGGTGCGGACGGGAACTGCCCCAGCGGTCTCGATGATGGCGACCGGCCAAGGTGATTGCGCAGCCGCGCTGAACTTCATCGAAAACGTGCCTAAAGATGCCGTCCTGAAGGCAGAGCAGGCGCTGATCGGAGCGGTAACCAGCTGCCCGAAGGAGACGTTGGATCCTGTTTCTCGCAAACTGGACATTGGTTTGGAAAACCACATCGTGGCGCCGCGAGCTCTCATGGCAGCCATGGAGGCTCAAGGACCCCGGTCACCGTGGTCGCAGACCCATTTTGAAAAAATGTTCGCGTCGCTGCCCGACGCTAAGGAAAACGCCGCGGAAGCTGAGAATTTCGCAGCCATGTATGCCCGTATGTCGGGTGAAGTCGATCAAGACTTGGCGCGGAAAGCGGGCCTGGCGCTTCTTGACTGGCTCGGCAAACTTGACGACGCGCCGCAGCGGACGACAGCCATCACCATTACCACCGGTGCCATGCAACAGGCTCTGGGCCCGCAAGGTTATCGCGCGGCTCTGGAGAGCGATGTAATGGCCAATTCCGTAGTCCGGAGCAGCGCCACGAAAGAAGTAACCCCGAAGAGCGCGCCTGAAGAAGGGACATCCGTTCTGGAAGCCCTGGCCAACAAAGGCTCCGATCAGTCTGACCGTCTCCGGGAGATGCCGCCGAACGAACGCGCCCGGAATGCCGCTGCACATGGCTTCGCGGAAGGTGTAAGTGGCGACAAAGCCCAAGCCGGGAAGTATTTTGATATGGCCTATGCCGCGGTTGATGAGGCTTGGGAGTCACGCGATTCGGCGAGCAAGTCGGCAGCCTTGGTTCAGGAAGTGAGTGAAGCCGCCGCCCACGTGGACGCAGTGAATGCACTGGAACGGGCGCAGCGGCTGCGTGACTCCACGGCGCAAGCCTTGGCCATGCTAGCCGTCGCGCGGGTGGTGGCCAGCAGCAGTATGGGACGCTAAGCCAGGCCTGGCGGGCCAAGCGGCCAAATCAGTTGATACGCCCAAAGTCACTTCTTTCCTTGTGATTTCAGGTGCATACTCAACGCGAATGGACGTTGGTTCGTGATCGTGGAGGTGCCCTTGAGCACGATGAGAAAGATGGGTACCGCAGCCGCAGCTTGCGCTTTAACTGGGCTGCTGGCAGCTCAACCGAAGGATCAGGCGCCTGCCGTGCAATCGCCGCGCCAAGCGGTCATTGAGATGGTGACCGGAGGCGAGGATGCATTCAACAAGCACTTAACTCTGGAAGTCCAGCAAAAGATCGACGAAATGCGAAAAGGCACACGTCCTGGCGGCCCCAGTCCCACGCAGATCCTTTGGCCTACCAAAGCTGGCAGCGACCCAAATCTTGAGAGCTTCGACAACGGACCGGTCTTGTTCTCGCTCAACAATCCACAAGAACGGGAACGATGGGAAGTTCGTATCGACAGCGACAACTTGCAAGGCAACGAAGATGAAATGCAGCTTTCGCTGCACACATTTCGCCAAGGTGCCGAAGAAGAGTTAGCGGCAGGATTTTACCTGGACCTTGTGTTGAAACAACAGCAGGGAATCTGGCGGCTGAATGCCATTGCGGCCAGCGTACGTCTCGCGGTGGGTGATCCGCGCATCCTGGAGAAATCCTGGTGGAACCAGACATCCATGACCAACTCCGCTTCCGCGCAGCGCCCCGCGGAAGGGCAACCGTCAACGGCCAATGAAAGCCAGAAAATAGCGCCCGCCAGATCACTGCGTTTGATCGGCTTTGCCGAAGACCTCTACGCGTACAAACATCCTGACAACGGCTTTACCTGCGCGCTGAGCGAACTGGTCGAGATCGGCCGTGGCTTTGAAGACGGCGAACCGTACAGGTTCATCTCTCCTGAAATTGGCCAAGGCGTTTACAACGGCTACAGGTTTTCTCTTGGCGGTTGCGCGGGAAAAACCGTGAGATCCTTTCAGGTCACGGCAGAACCGTTGGGCGGACGGGGCAAAGCGTACTGCTCGGATCAATCCAAAACAGTGCGCGTTTCCAACGACGGGAACGGCGCAACTTGTCTGGCTTCGGGCAAGACCGTGCAGCGCTGACAGAAAACGTTTGTTTTTTCCGGCGCTTTGCCAGGTTCTGCCTCGATCATGGCAGGGTGACCTTTTCCAGCCAGTGCGCCAGCTTCACGCTCCATCCCAGTTGCGAAGATATCGACTGCTGGAGTCGCGACGCGGCATCGGGCTCGCCGTGTACCAGGAATGTTGTCTGGGGCGGACGGGTGAAAGTCCGCAGCCAGCATAGAAGCTCTTCCGTGTCGGCGTGATCGCTGAATTGTTCAAGGGCGGCCACGTGAGCGCGGATCGGAACTTCCTGGGAATAAATCCGCACTGATGGAGCGCCGCCTTTGATGATGGCTCCGCGCGTGCCCGGTGCCTGAAAGCCGATGAAAATCACCTGATTGCGCGGGTCAGACAGGCGCAAGAGCAGGTGGTGCAGGACGCGTCCTCCGGTCACCATGCCGCTCGAGGAGACAATTATGGAGGGAAACCTCACATCATTGATTTTTCTGGAATCCTCCTGCTTGGCCGCGAAGTGGAAGCCTTGCCAGTTCGTCGGGGAGCCGTGTTTCTCAATCAACTGGCACGCTTCCTCGTTGTAATCGCACACGTACTTCATGCAGATTTCAACGGCCTTGATGGCCATTGGGCTGTCGACAAAGACCGGTATGCGGGGGATCTGGCCCGTCTCCATCAGTTCCTTGACCAGGAAGAGGAATTTCTGCGTGCGCTCCACGGCGAACGCGGGGACCACGATGGAGCCGCCTCTTTCCACAGTTTCGCGAATCAGCCGCGCCAGCTCAGGGCGCACGTCGTCATGAGGATGCACCCGGTTGCCGTAGGTTGATTCCAGCACCAGAAGGTCGGTGTCTTCTTTAGGCTCCGGACCGGCGTGGACGACGCGCCCCGGCGTAGCCGACTGTAGGGGCACCCGCCCAACGTCACCGCTGAAGAGGAATTTTCTGGCTCTGCCGTCACGGCGCACGACCTCCACCATCGCCGAACCCAGAATGTGGCCGGCGTGGACTAAACGGAAAGAGAATTCAGGATCAATCTGCTTGGTTTCCCCGAACTCCACCGCTTGAAACAGTCCCAGGCAGTCCTCCGCCTCCTGGAGCGTGTACAGGGGCAACGCGGGGCTATGCTTGGATGTGCGTTTCTGGTTATGAAATCGTGCTTCTTCTTCCTGAAGGTGGCCTGAATCGGGCAGCACTACGGAACACAGATCAATGGTGGGCGGTGTGGCATAGATCGGGCCTTTGAAGCCCTCTTTCACCAGTCGCGGGATCCATCCACAGTGGTCCAAGTGGGCGTGGGTCAGGACCACGGCATCGATCTCGCGTGCCGGCACGGGCGTGTCTTCCCAGTTGCGGGTACGCCATTCCTTCTGGCCTTGAAACAGCCCGCAGTCGATGAGAACCTGCAAGCCCTTGCGGCCAGAGCTGTCGTCCGAGGTGTTGATCAGGTGTTTAGAGCCGGTTACGGTTCCGGCCGCCCCTAAGAATTGAAGATAAGCCATGAGCCCTTTCCTGTTCCTGGAAGAACTGAAGTATACCCGTGACGCTTGCTCAAGGGGACGCGCCACATTTTTGGATAGTTTAGGGTTTGGTTTAGCCTATTGATCGCTGCGCGATGACATCTGCCCGTGTTTTCAGCTATT
This sequence comes from Candidatus Angelobacter sp., assembly GCA_035263765.1. Taxonomy (GTDB): domain Bacteria; phylum Acidobacteriota; class Terriglobia; order Terriglobales; family Acidobacteriaceae; genus Angelobacter. Next base: position 22,165 of record DATFQZ010000103.1, read on the forward strand.
TACACGTATGAGGCCCTAGGAATTAAGAGCGTGAGAGACCAGGAACAAGAAGTGGTACCATTTTTTGTGAACTTTTAGGGCTTCTCCGGCGTCTTTAGTTGTGACTGCCGAGTTTCTGAGGTGTGCTTTATGCGGGGAGCAGCCAAGATAGGGTGGGGACTCAGTCTACTTCTAACCTTTGTAGGGCTCGCGGCGTACGCAGGAGGGCCTGGGAACGTTGGCAACAACAAGAGCTCTTCTTCTTCTGAGGAAGCGATTGCCCGCCACATCGAGATTCTGAGAACGGGCAAAGCGCAACAGCGTGCGGCAGCTGCGTACTGGCTGGGCCAGCAACATTCCGCAGCCGCGGGCGCGGTCGAGCACTTGGTTGAGTTGCTGGGCGACGCCAACGAGATTGACCCCGCGCAGTATCGGGCCAAGAAGGTCTTTCAGAAACTGACGCTGGGCGAGGAAGTGGCGGCTGCGCTGGTCAACATCGGGCATCCTTCCATTGATCCTTTGATTCGCGTGCTCAAGACATCGCCGGACGCACAAGCCCGCAAGAACGCTGCCTGGGCGCTGGGCGCATTGCACGACGCCGGCGGGACCGCCACCCAGATTTAGACGTTGCCGATTTGCACACTGATTCTTCGCGCGCACGGGTGTGCGTGAAAAAAACAAAGCCCGCAACTAACTCACACTTCGCGCAGGAACGCGCTATCATGTTCCATATCTGCTCATGGAACAAGACCTGCATACACTTCGAGACGATATGATCGCCTTCGTAGAGGGCCACGGCATGCGTCGCTTCAGCGCCTACATCAGCGACGATGTGCCCAGCGTCCCCTGGACTGTCGATGAGGACCATCCTGACGCGTGGAAAGACTTTGTCGAACTGGCGAAAGCCTCCAACGTCAGCTTTGTCACGATGCATTACGTTGATCTGGACAAAGAGGATGTGGACCTGCTTTTGAACAGGCTCCAGGAAATCGAATACATGAACGAAGAAGACCTGGAGGAAGCGCGCTGGCTGCGGCAATTTGTGGGAAAAGTTGGATTTGTCCAGATGGGATTTCCGTGCCAGGGCGTGATGTTTCTCTATGAAGTCTCGACCGACTGGTACGAGACTTTCCAGCGTCTGGAAAACGCCGCCGACGATTACGACGGCATTCTCATCGACGATTCCGACCAGGAAGAAGAGTAGCCCGCGCAGCCGTCCGATATGCGCTGGAATTTGCTCAATCCCGACGCCGCAGTGGTGGAGCAACTCAGAACGGAAGCCGGACTCTCACCGCTGATGGCCCGTTTGCTGGTTCTGCGCGGAATCACGAGTGCCGCAGAAGCGCGGCCGTTCCTGTCGCCGTCGCTCGCGCAAATGCACTCGCCTTACCTGATGCGCGGCATGCAAGAGGCCGTGGAACGAATTGTCGCGGCCATCGCCAACCGGGAAGACATCCTGATCTACGGGGATTACGACGTGGACGGTACCACTGCGGTCGTCATCCTCAAGACCGCGATCGAGCTTTGCGGCGGAACGGCCGACTTCCATGTGCCGCACCGCATCAAGGAAGGTTACGGTCTCAAGGACGATGTGATCGAGCGCGCCGCGGCCTCCGGCGTCAGAGTGGTGATCAGCGTCGACACCGGCATTCGCGCTTTCCAGGCCGCCGAGACCGCGCGGCGGATTGGCGTTGACCTGATTGTTACTGACCACCATTTGCCGGAAGCCGGTGAAGGCGTACCCCAAGCGCTTGCTGTGTTGAACCCCAACCAGCAGGGTTGCGAGTATCCGTGCAAAGCGTTATGCGGAGCTGGCGTGGCCTTCAAACTGGCCCAGGCGCTATTTGCCAAGTTCAAAGACGAGACGGAGCAGGCCAGGCTGGTGCCGTCGTTCCTCAAGATGGTAGCCATCGCCACCATCGCGGACGCGGTGCCCCTCACCGGGGAAAATCGCGTGATGGCAAAGCTGGGGCTCGAAGGCCTGCGGCGTCCGGTGAACGGCGGCCTCAAAGCGCTGATGGAAGTCTCCGGACTCGTGAATGCCGGCCGGGAGCTGAATGCGGGCGATGTTGGGTTCCGCCTGGGGCCACGCATCAATGCTGCCGGTCGCATGGATGTGGCGCGCGACGTCATCGAGCT
>DATFQZ010000104.1:0-21468 GCA_035263765.1 Candidatus Angelobacter sp.
TCGTAAGTGGGTAAGTTGGTAAGTGGGTAATTGCCAACACATTTCGCACATCTTCCACTTACGCAACTACCAACTTACCAAATTACCAACTCGCCACAAAAGAAAACGGGGGTCCATCACCGCTTCGACGTATGGACCCCAGGTGCACAAGTTAACGAGAGAATCAGTGGAGTGTGTTCGCTTTCGCCCTCACTTTCAACAAGAGCGGCGCGGGCAGCGCCGGGTAACCTTCGATGGCGACGGCCTTTTGGCCCTCGCTATACATCCAGTTCAACAGGTTGTTGAGTGCGGCCGCACGGGCGTTATCCCTGGCCGTCGTCGGCAGGTACAGCCACGTAAAACTGGAGATCGGGTAAGCGTTCGCCCCGGGAGCATTGATGAGCGAAACCGCAAATTTGGACCACTCTCCGCCTTCCACCGCGCTGCAGGCGGCGGAGATCGTTTCCATGGAGGCCTTCACGTATTTGCCTGACGGGTTGAGCACACTGCCAAAGGCAATATGGTTGTCCTCAGCGTACTGGAATTCCACGAACCCGATGTACCCCGGGTTGCTCTTCACCTTGTCCGCCATGTCTTGGCTGCGTTCCGCCGCGATGCCGATCGGCCATTTCGGAGAAGGAGTGCGCCCGATCCGTTCGCGGAATTTGGGACTGGCGTGCGAAAGGAAGTCAGTAAACACGTAGTTGGAACCTTTGCCGGCAGGGCGATAGACAACCGTGATCGCCATGTTGGGCAAAGATGCTCCGGGGTTCAGTTTAGCGATGCGTGGATCATTCCACATCTTCACTTCCCCGAGGAAAATCTCAGCCAGCAGCTCGCCGCTGAACTTGAGCTCCGGTTGTCCGGGCAGATTGTAAATGGGAACGATCCCGATCAGCGCCGTGGGCAGCTCCACCAGGTTCGACGCGTTTCGCTCTTCCGGCGTCAACAGCACTTCGCCGGCGCCAAAGTCACTGACGTTGTTGGCGATCTGCTTGATGCCTTCCGTAGTGCCCAGCGGCATGTACTGTAGCTGAATCGACGAGTGACTGCGGTTGTAGTCGTCAGCCCAATGTTTGTAAAGAGGAACCGGGACACTCGATCCGGCCCCGACAAGGACGATGGGTTTTGTATCAGAAGCAAACAGCGAGCCGAGCCCTACGAACAGAACAACCGCAACCCACATGCACAGACAAAGCCCCCGCGCTCTGCCGGCCCTGGACAGCGACCCCCTGTTTGCCAACGCAGTCTTGCAGGTTTTTGCGATAGGCATAAATTGCACTTCTCCTTCAAAGTTGAATGGCGTTCCCCTCTGGGTGGCGGGCTACGCACTTTTTTACGGGAAGGTCTTGGGCAACCAGCATTTGGCCCTCCTGCACTAAGGTGCTACGACTATACAACTGCTTCAATGCGACGGAAACGTTACGAATGTCACCCAACGGCTTACGAACCAAGGCCGAAGCGAGGCCCTGACCAGGACTTACCCCGGCCCTCTGGGGAAACTACTTAATAAACATGAATGAGCGGCTGAAGAGCACGAGCGTAGCCGTGAATGATCAGTGGAGGAGAGTTGTTGACACTACTCGTAAGCCAAGGCGTCAATGGGATCTTTTTGTGCGGCTTTGAACGCGGGATAGGTGGCGCCCACGATCGAGCCCACCACAGCGATGATCGCTGCTTCAAGCATCCAGCCTCCGGTGAACTGCACTTGCGCCGTCGGCATTTTGTAGCGGATTGCGGACGCAGCAAGAAAGCTGATCAGGATGCCGACAATGATGCCGGCGACCGCAAGCACCAAGGTTTCCCGCAGAATCACCCGCACCACGTAGAGTTTGGATGCGCCCAGCGATTTCAAAATGCCGATTTCCCGGGTGCGTTCCATCACCGCCGTGTACATGGATTGGAAGATGACGATGAAACCGATCACCACGGCGATTCCGATCACGATGTCGATGAACGTGGAGAGCAGGGGAATGTTGTCCGGCGACATCAGCGAGAGCCACTCGGCCATGGACTTGACGTTGTAGTTTTCCAACCCCGGAATGGATTTGATGTTCTGGACCACCGCGTCGGCGTTCTTGGGATCGTCCAGCTTTACGTAGAACATCGTGGCTTTGCCGTCGGTTCCAGTAAGGGCTTGCAGAGTCGTGATTTGGGCATAAGAGCGCGAACCGCGTCCCTGCGGGACGATGCCGGAAATACGAAACTCATGGTCCAGTGCCTTGACCTTGTCGCCGACATGAGCCCTGTTGGTCCTTGCGTAGTATTCGTCCACGATCAAGTCGTCGGGCCCCTGGAACGGGCCGCCCGCCAGGTAACGCATGGGTCCGCCCAAGGCTTCAAAGCTCTTGAGATCGATCCCGCTCAGGATTTCGAGCTTGTTGCTGGTCTGCACCACGACCGGCGTCACAGCAACCACATGGGGTTGCAGCTGCTGCTGGATAAGGTCGCCAATCTTCACAGGCACCGGCGCGCTCGATAAAGCGTCAAAGTTCGAGGAACCCGGGGGCCGCACGATAACGTCGGCGCCAATACCTTTTTTCCGGGCTCTTTGATCGTTGAGTGTGCCCAGCGCGAAGCCGACGATCAGGAGGATCAAGGTGACTTCGATGGCGACAGCGAAAATGCTGATAACCGAGCGCAAAGGCCGGTGCGCCAGGTTGGAGACGATCATCTTGTTCATGTTCATGGTTGCAACCTTGCTGGAGAGGATCCCGCGTGAAGGTTACCTTCGCAGCTCCGCCTCACCCTCTCCGCTCTCACCCTTCTGGTCCATGTCGATAAGCTTGAAGCCCGAAGGCTTGGCGAGCATGAATTGATCGTCGGTAAGCGGTTCGTTCAGGTTCAGCTTCACCACGGATAGGGTGATCGTGTAGTTCTCGACGGGACGGTGGATCTGGATAACGTCCGGGAACATGATACCGCCGTGGTCGGTAAAATTCTCGTAGTGGGCCTCGGTCACCAGCCGGCCGTCGCGGTTGTAAATGAGCTGCTGGTGCGGCAAGAGATCGGTGCGGCTGAAAATCACTTTGCGGGACAGATAGGGCCCCTTTTGATCGTTGTCGATCACTGTCACCACATACGTGGGCTGCTGCATGTCCTTGTGGCTCTTGGGGTCCTTCACAATTTCCATGCCGTCTTCAAGGATGGCGATCTCGCCGGCTGCCGGATCGATCTCGCGCAACATCAGCGCATCCTTGATGTGCTGCGGGCGAACGTTCTCCAGCGGATTCGCCGAAGGCTTGCCCACAAGCTGGTTTGAACCAACACGGAACTCCCGGCGGGAGGGAACCGATAACTTAAAACTGTGACCGTCGCTGACCATGTCGGCCAGCGTGTTTCGCACCACCGGCACCAGTAGAATCATGCGCAACATTGCCGGCTTACGCGCCAGCACGTAACCCCGTAACTGCGGATAGTCCTTGGCGTTGGCCTTGCCCTTCTTTTGCTCCACCACCGTAGGGTCAATATCCACAGTCGCCTTGAAGCTGTTGAGCCGCGCGGCGTTGGAATTGATGCTCTCCACCAGCTGATCCAGCGTGGCTTCTTTCAGATTGGCGGTGCTCATGCGCACCTGCACCGGGTGCGAGGTCCGGAACAAGCAACCGCTGAGCGGCAACATAGCCAGAGCTAATAAAAATGCTTGGAGCCGGAAATGTCTATGCATCACTCGACGTCAATCTCGGTCAATCTCAGGTTTTTTTGGGCACTTCTAGTATACCGAACTAAGTGAAATTGGCGGGGTCAGCGTTACGTAAAGAAGTGTCAAATGTGCGGCAAAGTGCGGCAACCCGCCGCCCTTTGCCGAGTATCACGTCTAGTCCCAGCGAATCCCGGGATCCGGGTCCCGCTTAGCGGGACAGACGTTTCATCGCCGTAGCGATGAATCCCGTGTCAGACAGTGAGTCATCTTTATCTGGAGGGCTCTGAACCACCCAAAGATACCAATTGGCTTGAAAACACAGGTCTAGCGGCTAACGGCTCACCTGGGCAGCGGCACGGCGGTATGCCGCTACATTGCGGGCATGCTCGGCTTCTGTCTTCGAAAACTTGTGGTGGCCCTGGTTATCACTGACAAAGTACAGATACTCGGTGCTCTCCGGGTGCAACGCTGCCGTCAGGGACGCTTTACCTGGATTGCTAATGGGTCCGGGAGGCAATCCGGCATAGAGGTAAGTATTGTAGGGCGAGTCAAAGTGTAAGTCAGACTGGTAAATGGTGCCTCGATAGCGGTTGTTCAGCAGCGCCGCATAGATCACGCTGGGGTCCGTGGCCATCACCATGTTCTTTCCCAGGCGATTGTAGAAGACGCTGGCTACCCGGGGACGTTCTTCAGCCACCGCGGTTTCCTTTTCTACGATGCTCGCCATCGTGACAACGTTGTGGTAGTCCTGCGTCAGTCCGGCTTCACGCGCCGCCTGGCGGAAACGGTGTACCATGGCCGCGGCGATGTCGTGCAGGGACTGAGTCCGCGTGAAATGGTACGTATCGGGGAACAGGTAGCCCTCCAGGCTTGGCGCCTGGGGATCAAGATCGCGAACCAACGCAGTATCCTTCCGCGCTATAGCGAGAAAGTCTTCGCGTTTACCCAACCCGGCCTCTTCGATTGCCGCTGCGATGTCGAACATGTTGGCGCCTTCCGGAACCACCACGATGTGGGTGGATACGTCGCCCCGCGCAATCCGGTTGTAGACTTCGCCCATGGTCGCCGGATGGTCAAACGAATACTCGCCGGCCTTCAGCGGCTTGTTGCCATGCAGGCTGCGCCACAACAGAAAAGCGTAACGGTTGCGGACAACCCCCGCTCTCTCAAGATCCGTGGCAATCCGGCGCGCCGGAGACCCCGGCTTGAGCTGCACCAGGGTTGCTTGCGAAGGCCCAGTAGGCATCAGCCAGACGTAGGCTGCCAGCGCCACAGCGACAACTGCTGCAATCGCCAGAAGTTTGAACAAAAATCGAGTCATGCAAACTAGCTTTGAATTTCTGGCTCTATTTTATCGGTCAATCGGTGGCGTCTGTGCGGAAACCAGCGTCGCCTGGGCTTAAATGGCCAAACCAATGGCCATGAACCAGCGGCCCTGAAATGTCTGATGTCGGGGTTAAAGCTCCAGATGCAAGCGAAGGCCGCCCACCAGGACCGGTCCGCGGTCCTGGTTGTATCCCGGATTAACAATGAACTGCAGGTTTGGTGAGAGGTACAGGCCGCGCCACAGGTGCGCGTTGTAATAGGACTCGAGAATGTTCTCGCGGGCATAAGTCAGCCGCCCATCGCCCAGCAGAAAGCCTTGCCCGCCCAGCGCCAAGTAGCTCTGATGGGCCCGTGAAATCGCATTGCTCATGAACGTCATCCCGAATTTGTCCCACGGCCGGTGCCATGATTCGGCGCGCCAGTCGCCTCCGATCTGCACCGACTGGTTAGCTTCAGTGTAAGCGAAGCTCTCGTTCTGGCCCTCGTTCCAGCCTACGCGACCGAACGCGCGCACATTCTTCGCAAGCTCATGTTCGAAATTGAAACCGAACCCGTACTTGATGCGGCCCTGCCGGCGGGTGGCCACAATGTCCGGCTGTGCCGTGGTCCCGTTAAGAAAGGCCTGAACAGCCTGGCCATAACTCCCCATGTTGGCGTGGTTGACGTAGCTGAGAAAAAGCAGCACCGTCTTGCGTTCTTTGACGAGCTGAGGCCGTAGCTCCAGCTCCACATTCTCCGAACGCGCGCGAGAGATGTTGAAATCAAGATCGGGCCCGTTGGCGACTTTAGGCATGAGACCTTCGGCAAACCGCAGGCCCCAATTGCGGTCTTCGTATTCGACAATTGCCGCGTAGGTGTAACCGCGGGTATCGGCGGCATAGTCATAGCTGGCGTTGTTGTCGGCGGTCCAGTTGAGGAATTGCAGATGACTGTCGCTGCCTCCGGGGTTCACGTCGAAGAAGTCAACCAAACTCATTTTGCCGGCACGAACCTCCAGACGGCGCACCGGCATCCTGGTCAAGATCGAATTCGTAGGAATGCGCTCCTGGTCTTCTTCTTCGCTGCTGAGTGCGAAGACTTTGTGAACTTCAGCGCGGGCGATATACGGGGCAATGCCCAGGGTCGGATTCCTGACTGCGTCCAGATTGGTGATGCCCGCCAGCCCGAGGGCGTCACTGAGCCCGCGACCGCTGGCGCTTTCCAGGTCAAACAGCACTTCCGTACTGCGGTTGAACGCGTACGCAGTGTAGAGAGTCACAACGTGTGATGTGGCCGTCTCACCTTGCGCGCGCAGGCTGTTCGGACCGGAGTACAGCGCGTGGAATCCAGGATGGCCCTGGAAGATGACGTTGATCTGCCCGGAAACCCACCAAGGCGCGTCTTCCGGATGCGGAAACATCGTAGGCGGCTGTTCCGGCGGCTCCTCCGGCGGAGCTTGCTGGGCACACGCCGGAACCAACAACGCACCGCATAAGAGCAACGCGCCGGCAGCCTTCAACGACAACAGAAGTGGGTTCCGCAAAGTTCATCCTCTCTGCTCTCACCCGCAGCCGGCCGAGGTCTAGCAAAGCCCGTGGGCGTTCCTTCTTGGCTTTATTTCTCATTTCTGGAAATGATCGCGAGCGAACTCGTTCAATCGTTGCGCCGTCCTATTCAACACGCGGTCGATGAATATTCTGTTAATTGCTCCCCTTTATACTATACTAGGTATAGTATATCAAAAGGAGAAACCGTGGCGCATACAGCAGCGGAAAAGAAGGCGTTGCTGGCGAGGGTGAACCGGGTCCAAGGCCAATTGCAGAGCATCCGTGAAGCCATCGAGGACGAAAAGGAATGTGCAGACGTTCTACAGCAGATCGCCGCTTGCCGTGGAGCAGTGAATAGTTTGCTGGTGGAGATTGTTGAGGGAGAGATTCGCTTTCACGTCCTGGGCAGGAACGCCAAAGTGGATTCGCGCGAAGCCAGGGCCGCGGAGAACCTGGTAGAACTCTTGCGCAGGTACATCAAGTAACAGGTTCGGATCCCGTGCGTGATTGAAGGAACGACTGCAGGATCAGCACCGCAGCCATGCGGTCTACGGCCTGGGCGCGCTTTTTGATGCTCAACTCGGACTCGCGGAGCAGCCGATTGGCCTCCGCCGATGTGAGCCGTTCATCCCAAAGATGGACGGGAAGCCGAAATCTTTGCCGCAGCTCTTCGGCAAAGGCAGCCACCTTCTGGGACTGCGTGCCCTCTTCCCCGCTCATGCGCAGCGGATAGCCCAGTACGATCTCCGTCACTTGGTACTCGCGCAGCGTGCGCTCCAGGCTCGCGAAATCGCTGCGCTTATTGGTGCGCTCCAGCGTCTCCAATCCCTGTGCCGTGATGCCCAACGGGTCAGAAACCGCGAGGCCCATGCGGCGTGATCCGTAATCGATGGCAATGATGCGGCCGCGGGAGACTTCCACTCCGCAATTATACGGGGCAACATCAAACAAGGCTGCGGCCGTCGCAGACCGGCCGCAGCTGTTCTTCTCTATGGTTTCAAAGCCTGAAGCCGCTACGCATGAAGCTGCCCGAAATCTCTTCTGAAGGAAACCAAGCACCGGCAGGAGTGCCGGTGCCACACATGACTGTTACAGTCGAATCGGGATGCAGCACCGGAGAGATCAGTGCGAAGAACTTACTGCGTGTTCCGCCTTCAACCGGCAGCGCTCCAGGGTCTCCTGCATCTGCTGGTGCAGGGCGGACATCTGCTCTTCCGTCGCGTCAGTCGGAACATTCATCGGGCTGCTGAAGTAAGCGCAGGCGCGCGAAAAAGGTTTGGGGATGATCATCCGGTCCCAGGAATTCAGAATCCACGCACGCTCCACCGCGATGTAGAAGCAACTGATCGGTTGCCGGGTTTTCTTGGCCAGCATGACGGGACCGGGCTTGGCCACGTAGCGCGGCCCGCGAGGGCCATCAATCGTAAAGACAGCGGGATGGCCGTCTTCAAGTTCGCGGCGCATTCCCATCAGCGCGCCGACGGCGCCGCGCGAGCTCGATCCACGCACCGGACGGTAGCCGAGCTTGGCCAGGATGCGCGCGATATATTCGCCGTCAAAACTGCGGCTGATCATCACCGCCACCTGGCGGCCACGAAACCGGTAACCAGCGGGAATGACGCAGCGATGCCAGAAACACCAGATGCCGTTGGGCGCACCCCAGCCATCGCTCAGGCAATCGGGTTCGCGTACCACGGTGAAGCGCAGTGTGGGACCGATGAGGCGGATAAACAGGTAGCCGCTCCAGGTGATCAGCCAGAGCAAGATCCGCTCGCGCCAGGAAAACTTGCGGACGCTGCGGTCCTCTTCGAGGATTGTCCCAGCTTCTGTTGGTGTCCCCACGCAATGGATTCTAATCGCAGGCGGGGGCGCCTGCGCTCCACCTACGCGTACTTGATCCACTTCATGATCTCCGGCAGTGTGGGCTTCTTGCCGTACATCAGGATTCCGACGCGGTAGATTTTGGCGGACAACAGGATAACGACGTAAATCGCCACCAGTTGGAGTACCAGGGAAATGGCAATCTCCCATGGCGCGGCCGAGTTCAAGGCGATGCGAGCATACATGATTAGGGGCGAGGTCAATGGAATCATGGACGCCGCGACCGACAAGGGTGCTCCGGGATTCTGAGCGACGTAACTGATCAGGAAAGCCGGGATCATCAGCGGGATGGTCACCAGCTGCTGCACCTGTTGCGCCTCCTGTTGCGAATTGCACATGGCGCCGATGGCGGCATAGAGAGCGCTATAGAAGACGTAACCCAGCAGATAAAACAGCGGAAAACCGAGAACTACCTTCCAGGATATGAGATCTTTCAGCTGGGCGCTGTTGGCGGCCAAGCTGGAGAAAGAGAAAGCAGCACCGGCAGCGATCCAGATAGCAACTTGGGTAAGCCCTACCGCGCCTACGCCGACGATCTTCCCCGCCATAAGCTCTTTCGGTTGCGCAGTCGAAAGCATGACCTCCATAACCCGCGAGCTTTTTTCTTCTAGCACAGCCTGCATGACCTGAACCCCGTAGAGCAGCACGCTCATGAAAAGCACAATGACAAGGAAGATCATGGCCAGAAGATTCAGGACGGGGTTACCGTTTTTAGCCCCCGTGGGGTTCTCAGCCGTGACTTCAACTCTCTTCTGCGACGCCTGAATATCGGCCTCGCTCAAGCCTTTGCTGCGAAGCAACTCCAACTGCACGGCATGGCTGACGGCGCTCGCCACCTCCATTTGGTCGCTAAGGCTGGATGTGTCGCGTGTGATGTAGGCGACCTTTCTGGCGGTAAGTGCGTCGGCGGTTGCCCAGATGGCGCCGTCAATCTTCTTGTTCTTTACTTTTTCGGCGAGCGCCTGGCGCTGTTCAGCCGAGGTGTCGGTGTCTATATCGATCTGGAAGCGCGCCGCACGCGGCATCTCGCGCTTCGGGACCTCCCGCTGGCTCAGCAACGCAGCGTTCTGCTCGTTCTCTTCTTCCTTGAGACGATTGAGTTGCTGGCTGATGACTTCCGCCATGTGCCGGTCTGAAGCTACTAGTACCAGATGTTTGCTCGAGCCGCCGCCGGAGAGGAGGAGCATAGGCACGAAGAGCGATCCACCCATCAATGCCGGAATGAGGATAGTGGTGATGATGAATGCCTTGGTCCGGATTCTCTCCAGATACTCGCGACGGGCGATAATCCACAGGTTACGCATTGGTCTTCCCCACGGTCTCGATGAAGATTTCCTCGAGCGACGGTTCCATTAACTCGAATTTGCTGACACGCGATCGTTCTGCGACCGCGCGCAGGAGCTCCTGAGAATCAGCGCCTGCGGCTAACCTGACCTCCACATAATTGCCGTAATTGTTGTAAGCCCCCACCAGTTTGCTCTGCTGCAGGAAGTTTCCGTCACCTTCGTATTCGATCTGCACGTTGTTCTTGCCGTATCGCGCCTTGATCTGCTTTAAATCTCCCTGCAGCACGGATTTGCCGTGGTCGATCAGGCAGATGGAGTCGCAAAGTTTTTCGACTGTGTCCATCTGGTGCGTAGAAAACAAAATGGTCTTCCCTTTTGCCTTCAGTTCAAGCAAGACGTCCTTAAGCAGGACCACGTTAACCGGATCCAGGCCGCTGAACGGTTCATCCATGACGATGAAGTCAGGATCGTGCATCAGCGTAGCGATGAACTGGATCTTTTGCTGCATGCCTTTGGAAAGCTCTTCCACCTTTTTCTGCAGCCAGTCGGAGATTTCCAGGCGCTCGCACCAGGCCGCCGCCTTTTGCCGCGCCGGTCCCGCGTCCAACCCATGTAACTGGCCAAGAAAAATCAGTTGGTCGATGACTTTCATCTTCTTGTACAGTCCGCGTTCTTCCGGGAGGTAGCCGACCTTCTCCAGGCTCTTGCGCTCAAAAGGCTTGCCAAACAGCCGGATCTCGCCGGAATCGGGCGCCGTAATCCCGATCATCATGCGAATGCTACTGGTCTTGCCCGCGCCGTTGGGACCCAGCAGTCCGAAGACAGAGCCTGCCTCGATGTTGAACGTGAGGTCGTCCACGGCCACAAAATGGTCGTAGGTCTTGCGAACCTTGTTGAGTTCGATGGTGTTCACTCTGGAACTCGCTCCTGGTGGTATGTCACGGGGAGCTTCCAGGTTACACGATCTCCAGTTGCTGGTCGATCCATTCCCTGATTTTGAGCCGGGTGGGATCGCTGGAATCGAAGCGGAGGCCGTAGATCTTGTCCGCGTTTTTACGCTCCCAGCAAAGAACTGCCCGCACCGAAAACCGGGATCCGCCGGGCAGGGTAAGGGAGACCGTCACGGCGTTCTTTGCAGGAATAGTAGCAGGGGAACTTACGGAGAGGCCGCCCGAGCTGATTTCCGCGGTCATGACCGGGAAGCTTCCCGAAGAAGTTTCGATCACGGCGCGGCTTACCATGGGAACGCGTGCGTAACGGCGCAGCTCGTTGATGACCAGAACGCGGGTGGAACGGACTACCTTCATGACGCTGGGCCGGTCCAACGGCTCATCCAAGACCGCGTTGATGCCATAGCTGGAGTGCTGCAGAGCTTCTTTGGTGTTGCGGGCGATCCCGTAGACCACGATGCGGCGGTTGGAAGCCGAGCTGCGCGCTGCTTCCAGGATCTTTTTGGCGTCCGGATCGTACAGCCGGAGGAGGCAAGCTTCAACCTTCTGGCGCTGCAGTTGCGTCACGGGATCGCCCGCAAGGGACACAATATGGATGCCGTACGTCTTGAAACAATCCTGAAGAAACGCGTTGCACCCGGGATCAATGTGGATGCTGGCGGTGCGCGCGGCAAACCGTCCCGTTAAAGCCGTGGTGGACGAAGCGCTCATGGGTCCCTTGGTATCCTCTAGCGGGAAGCGGAGATTTCCTTTCTGAAAGTGGCGGATGCAACGCGGTTACGACCTGCCTGCTTGGCGAAATACAAGGCGCTGTCGGCCGCTGCCACGACCTCATCGCGCGTGCCGCCGTGGGTCGGGTAGTCGGCCACGCCGCAGCTGATGGTCACCGGCCGGGGCACGCCAGGGAAATGATGCGTTTCAATCTGGCGGCGAAGTTTCTCGGCAACTCGCGCGGCGTTGCTGCCGACCGTTTCCGGAACCACGATGGCGAACTCATCGCCACCGTACCGGCACACCATGTCCATTTTGCGAAGCTGCTGCTTCAGAATGTCTGAGACCGAGCGCAAAATCTCATCGCCGAGCAGATGGCCAAACTCGTCATTGAGCCGCTTGAAGTGATCTATATCCGCCATGATCACAGAAACGCGGCCCTGGAATCGCGTAGCGCGTTCCAATTCTTCCACGATGCGCATTTCAAAAAAGCGCCGGTTGTGGATCCCGGTAAGTCCGTCGATATACGCCAGCTCTTTCACCCGATGAAAATTACTGGCGTTCTGGATGGCAGCGGCGCAGATATCAGCCACCGATTCCAGGGGCTGCTGATCGGCGGCGTCAAAGGCGCCTTTTGCCGCGCTGTTCAGCACCAGAACACCCAGCCGCGCTCCGCCGAAAATCAGAGGCACGCATATCTCTGACCGGGCTTCGGCAAACCCTGCGATGTAACCTTGCACGCCAGTCACATCGTTTTCCAGAATGCTCCGGCCGGAAGCTAGAGCACGGGCCACCGTTCCTTCGCCGGGCGCAATCACCGAGCCCATGGCAAAACTAGGTGTAAGCCGGCCTTGATAGGCGCGGACACGGAGCGCGTCATTTTCCACCAGCACGACCGTGGCGTGGTCGGCGCGGAACCACTCCAGAAGCTGATGGCACACCACCGCGAGAAGTTCATCGAGGTCCAACAGTGCTGTGGTCTGCCGCGCCACGGCGTTGATGACCTCCAATTGTCCCGCGCGCCGGCGCTCCAGAGCATGGAGCCGGGCGTTTTCCAGCGCCAGCGCAGCCTGCGTGGCCAGCAACGTGAGCACGTCGATGACTTCGGCTTTAAAGCAGTCCGGCTGATCGCTGTGCAGGTCAAGGACGCCTACGACTTCGTTGCGGGCGAGCAGCGGGATGGCCACTTCGGACGACTTTTCCACCTTGCGATGTGCATCCGCACCCAGGTCCGCCGAGTGTGCCGGCCTCTTGAGACGGGCTGCGGCGCCGGTCAAGCCGCTGTCGAGCGCAATGCGATCGGCGACCTTCAAACCTCCTGGCCCGAAATGCGCACCGACATAGAAGTCGGGCCTCGTCTTGTCCAGCACCAGCACGCTCCCGCTGACGATCGGAAAGTGGTCGCGGACGATCGTCAAAATGTGGTTCAACACTTCATCCAGGCCGGCGCCGGAAAGCGCAGCCTGGCTCGCGTCATACAAAATGGCGATCTTTTGCGTGGAATCGGACAAACGGAACCCATCTCCGAGGCATCACCAGAAGCGGCTCCCGGCCAGAGGAACATGCGCTTTTAGCCGGAGGGGAAAGGAGCACAGCCTGGAACTCAGACAAAGAATTGTACTGCGGAATCAGGATGGACGGAAGCGGTTTGTCGTAACCATCGCGTACTCACGGAACTCTGACGAATCTTCGCGCCACCTCACGAGACCTGGAAAACCGCCTCAGCGCCGCAGCAGGTCGACCGGCTCCCGGACGTCATTCACCCGGAAGTATTGAGCCAGCGACGGATGCTTCCTGGCCACTTCCTCATACATGGCATAGGCCACATTACGATAAGAAAAGTGTCCGGCGGGCGCGCTGCGCAGCTCGGCAATGTAAAGGGCTTCGGCAAAATCCATCTTGAACAGCGTGCGCTTGCGGAAGGCCAGCGGCAACAAATACAGCCCGGCGTGGCGGAGCCCAGAGCCAGGCCCAAGGTTGTCGAAGGCCCGTGAAGAGCCCGCAACTTGCGCTTCCAGACGGTCTTGGACCTGACCCGCCCGTTGCATCACGCCGTGATAGCGCGGTGCGAGTCCGGCGGCCTCGATATCGGGCGGGGTCTCGTAACCGTGGTGCCGGGTAAATTCCTGCCCGATTTGGGTGCAGCGGCGATGGCGGTGCATGTCACGGAAGCCGCCGACGTCCATCAGAATGTCAAAACAGAATCGCTGTCCAGCGTGGAAGACGCGTGATATCTCGTCGTGGGGTCCGCGATGCCGCAGGCCCAGGTCGATGATCTCGCTGCGCTGGGCGCCGGTCAGCCCTTGCACCCGCTCCTGCACCTGACGATAGGGGTGATGGCAGCCGGAATAGAGCAAAGTCGACGCCAGCTCGACCTCCAGATGGCTTTCCTCAATCAGGTCCACCAGCGGCGCGGGCTGCATGGGAACTTCCTGCATCAACTCGGCGGCAGCCGCCGCCAACTGCTCGCGGTTCTTGATCTCGTATTCGCTCGCATCGGCGTACTTGACCAGCGTGGGCGCGACCCGCGTGGGACGCAGAAGCTGTTGCTCCGCTTTGGCGCCGAGTTCGGCGTTGACGGCTTTGATCTCTTCTACCAGTGCCCGCAGCATTTCTGACTGGGCATTGAATGCCGGCTCCTTGGCCGCCTGCTTGAGAAGCCCGCCCAGAAGACGCACCTCGCCGTAGGGACTGGAGAGGAGCCGGGCGATCTGGGTCTCCAGCGTGCGCGCGTTGACGATCTGCCCCAATGAGGTGTTGGTGGCGAGCGGCAGCAAATAGCGCGAGTTGTCAAACGCCCGCGCGCGCAGCGTGCGCGTGTACGCATCTTCCGCCATGCCCTCCGGACGCGGCACCTGCGCCGTGTAGTAACGCAGCATCTCCTGGGTGAAGACTTCGTACTCGGCGAAGAGAAGATCGGCTGCGGCGCAATACTGCTCGCGCAGCGAGGCATCAGCGCCGAAGTCGGGAACGTGGTAGCCGCTCTTCTTGAAATTCTGGTAGCGCGTGGAACGTTCCTGCCCGTCCCAGCGCTGCTCGTCGACCAGGATGATGGCCGCCAGGATTGACAGTTTTTCAATCGCCACCGCAATGTGCGCCAGGTCGGCGATGGAGCGGTGTCCGTACTGGAAATAGAAAGTGTTGAGAAACTGCTCCGCTTTCTGCTCGCTGATCTCCTTCAGTGATTCCTTCATGGAAAGCGCGGAGCGGGAATACTTGGCCATGGCATAAGCCTGGACCTCAGGGTCCACGCCGTGCACGGCAAACACGTTCACCTCCGGACCCGAACTTGTCTCGTTGGCCTCTGGCGACATGGTCTTGGCGATTGTTTCCGTCATGGTCTAGCTGATTCTAGTTCAATCCGGCATTCCCAGGACGACGCTTGCCGGGAACAGGCTATTTCGTCCCATCGCACGGAGAATTGAAAAGACCTTCAGAGCAATTCCGCAGCTTTCTCCAGGTCCGATTCCGCTACGCCGAGCACGATCAGAGCCTTCTCCTGGCCCTTGACAATCGACCCGTACACATAGCTGATGTTGAGGTTCGCCGCCGCCAGCTTGCGCGTGGCCCTCCCCAGCGCGCCGGGCCGGTCTGTGAGGCGGACGGCGAGCGCTTGCTCCTCCGCATAAGAAATCTGCAGGGAATCCAGCACCTTCTTTGCCGCGGGAAGGGGCTCCGCGACGATTCGCAGGGCTCCAGCCTGTTCCGGCGACGCCAGAATGGCAGTGATGTTGACCGCAACCTTGGCCAGCTCCGAGCAGATTTGCGCCAGCGTGCCGGGTTTACTCTCGCTGCGAATCACTAATTGGGTTATCCGCGCCATGGTCCCTCCCATCGTTTCAGAGAAAGATTTGCCGGGCCCAAAGACCATCCTACATGTAAATCACGTACGAGCAGTCCCACAGGGCTTGCGGGATGCTGCCCGGCTTGCGCGCGGTCACGATTACGTTGAAGTCTGGGGAAACAGTCAGCAACTCCAGCACCCAAGTTCGCGGCCCCGGCTGGATGAGAGCCAAATAGCGTAGGAAGCTGTCCAGATCGTCCCCTCCGGTGTAATCGGATCCGGAGAAGGAGAGGTCGGTGCCTTCCGCGCGAAAATGGCTAGCCAGGCTGGCGGCCAGGGAGACCGCATTCTCATAGGCTTCCGCGGTGACCTGGCCGGGCTCAGGATTGTCAAACACCACGCGCAGGCGGCGTTCGTCTTCACGGGTAAATTCTCGCACTTTCAAAGAGCCGGTCTTGGCCGTGGCTTTCCAGTCCACAAAGCGCGCCATGTCCTGCGGCGTGTGTTCGCGAATGCGGTACAGCTCGGTTCCCCGCCCCCGGACGTAAGAAGCGAATTCGCCGGAAATGAGCGGCAGGATATCCAGCAGCTCATCGGGCTTGCGCACCGCTGGATAGACCAGCAGCTCCCGCTCCAGCTGCACTTTGCGGCTCTTCACCAGAAAGGAGAACGGAAACCGCGTGGCCAGGCTGAAGCCGTCTTGCGCATACTGCCCACGCTGGGGGAACACCAACTCCACGTCCGCGTCGACCGAGCTGCGCGGCGCGACGAAGGTAAAGTACACCGGCTGAGTCAGGATTTTTTCCGGCTTAGGCGCTGGTGACTTGCGACGCAGAACATAATCCGGCAACCGCACCCACATCCGCTGCCGTGGAAAGACGAAGTGGGTCTTCTCCCACTCCCACGTGCTCCTCTCCTTGATGTTCGGAGTCAACACTTTTACCGAGAAAGAGGGGATCCACACGCTGCTGTTCGTCAACCTCACGCGGACTGCAAGCGGGCGTCCGGCAAACGCGTTTTGGGGAACTCTGACGTCCAGTTCCAGCCCGCGCAGCATGGCTGCAGAAAACAATCCGGAGACCAGAATTGCTGAGAGCATGGCGCCGGCTACGATGTAGAGGAGGTTGTTCCCTGTGTTCAGCGCGGCCACCAGGATGACCATCACGGCCGCGATGTACAGCACACCTTCCCGCGTGAACTTGTAATGCATGGCTTCGCGCACGCGGGCCAGCACGACCCTCCGGGCGAGATACGGAACCGTCAGCGCACCCACCAGGCCGGCCAGGCCGAGAGCGACCGAAGCAAAGATCGCGGTGGCCGCCACGTTGCCGGCCTCACTGGCTGCCGATGAGAAAACCGCCGCAGCAAATGCCAGGGCCAGGCCTGCCAGCGCTAACAGGAACCGCAGCCAGGCTTCTCGATCCACGTTGGCCAGCAGGGACTTGAACAGGGTACTCATGATACCTGCCCTAGTGTGGCACAGCCCTCCACCCCGCGCGAGTCAAAACACCTGGCTCCTGACGGAGCGCACCCTTGTCTGCGTTTCACAATCTTGATGGGCAACCACCATGGCGTTCCTGGCATTCAAATAGACTGATATCGCCTCTGTCGCTTCTGTTTGCGGGACGTTCTAAGGACGTCCCGCATTTTTGTTCGGTTACCAATCCAAAAATCACACTCGTCCCTCTAAACCCGTGGCTTGCAATACAAGAAATTGGACCTAAATTCCATTTTTAGTAGCTTTTGGACATGGGTTGGCCTATAATTCTCTAAGCATCAGTAAACACAAGACTTAATGTAGTTTTAGGACGTATGCTCGTGGCCCATGAGTTGCTCCACATGCCGTTGACTAATTCAGCTCCCAGCATTAGAGAAGTGCCACGGGGAGCTTCCGGCGAGCGGATGCGTAAAGATTCGTTAATCTGGTTTTCGGCGGTTGTCCTCGCCATTCTGACGGCAGGAACCGTCGTGTTTGCCGTCATCAATTTCCAAAAGGAAAGACAGTTTCCTGTTCCCGATGATGGCGCCCAGTGGATCGAACGGGATGGCGCCGTAGTCGCGGGCCGCATCGACCCTGATGGGCCTGCGGAAAAAGCCGGCATTGAAAAAGGCGACACGCTGCTGGCCATTAACGAACTGGTCCTAAAGGAATTGCCGAAGACAACGTCCCGCTCGGCAGCAGTCGATCGCCAGCTCTACCGCATCGGCGCTTGGTCCAAGGCAAGGTATGAGGTAGACCGCCATGGCGTGACAATAGAAGTGCCCGGGGTCGTTCTGATTGAAAAGGACAAATCACTCAACCAGGGTTTGCGGCTGATCGCCTTGATCTACCTCGGCATCGGTCTGTATGTGCTTTTCAGGCGCTGGACGGCCCCGAAATCAATGCACTTTTACGTCTTCTGTTTGATTTCGTTCGTTTACTACTCCTTCCATTACACGGGCAAGCTGAACAGCTTTGACTGGATTGTTTACTGGGCCAACATCCTCGCCGAATTGCTGCAGCCTGCACTGTTCTTGCATTTTGCGCTTACCTTTCCACAAAACCGCAGAGATTTGCTGCGGCATCCCTGGCTGACTTGGCTGGTGTACCTGCCGGGGGCTGCTCTTGTAGCTCTTCGCATTGCGACCCAGATTCGGTATGAAGCCAGCGAACTGCTGAAGTGGAACCTAGACCGGCTACAGATGCTGTACTTGGCGCTGTATTTCGTGGTGGCGGCATGGATCTTGTGGGATAGCTATCGCAAGGCCAACACGCCGCTGGAGCGCCAGCAGATGAAGTGGATTTCGGGCGGCACGGTGCTGGCCATTACTCCTTACATTCTGTTCTACGTGATCCCGTTCCTGAGCAACGCTCCGATCACCACGCCGATGAAGATCTCCGTCCTGTCGCTGGTTTTCCTGCCTGTGACCTTCGGCTATGCCATTGTCCGCTACCGGCTGATGGATGTGGACATGATCTTCAAACGCGGCGTGGCCTACGCGTTGGCGACAGCCGCGATTGTGGGTGGTTACTTCGGGCTGGTCGGCGGCGTAATGAGCGTGGTCCAGAACAAGTATCCCAGCGCGGCAACCGCGGGCGTAGTGCTGACGCTGATCGTCAGCGCGCTGATATTCGAGCCCTTGAAGAACTGGTTCCAGGAACGCGTTGACCGCTTCTTCTACCGCAAGCGTTACGATTACCGGCGCACGCTGATTGAGTTTGGCCGTGAATTGAGTTCGGAGACGGATCTGGGCGCCATGCTCACCTCCGTCATTGACCGGCTTTCACGCACCCTCCTGGTGGACCGCATCGCGATTTTCCTGGCTACGGACAACGACGCGCAACAGTTCGTCATGCTCAAGTCTTTTGGCATTTCTTACAGCGGCCCCCTGGACCTGCGCTTCCTGGTGGTGGATAGGCCGGAGCAGTACGCCGGCCACATCTTTTTTGATAACACCCGCAAAGCGCTCCAGGAAAGCGTCGCGGCCCGCGAGACCATCGCCAAGCTGAATCTGAACTACTACATCCCTTGCGTACTTCAGGACCGCATCGTGGCCGTGTTAGGGCTGGGCAAGACGGTGAGAGGAGATTTCCTTTCCAGCGAAGACGTGGAACTCCTGGAGACGCTGGCCGGTTACATCGGCATTGCCATCCAGAACGCGCGGCTGTACGCCTCGCTGGAGCAGAAAGCCAGCGAATACGAACGCCTGAAGGACTTCAACGAGAACATCGTTGAATCAATCAGCGTAGGGGTGCTGGCGGTGGACCTGGAAGACCGCGTCGAGTCCTGGAACTCGCAGATGGAAGTGATGTACGCCTTGCCGCGCTCTGAAGTGCTGGGTCAAAAGCTGAGCCAGGTCTTTCCGGCAGCGTTCATGGATGAGTTCTTCCGCGTGCGCCGCAACCCGGGGATTCATAACCTGTACAAGTTCCGGCTGAACACGCCGGCGGGCGACATGCGGATCGCTAACGTGGCCATCGCTCCGCTGGTGACGCGCAAATTCAGCGTGATCGGCCGCCTGATCATCGTGGATGACATCACCGAGCGCATGGATCTCGAGTCGCAGCTTTCCCAGGCGGAGAAAATGTCGTCGATCGGCCTGCTGGCGGCAGGGGTGGCCCATGAAGTCAACACGCCGCTGGCCGTCATCTCCAGCTACGCGCAGCTGCTCTCCAAGCACATCGACGGCGACAAAAAGCTGGCCGATCTCACCGACAAGATTACCCGCCAGACGTTCCGGGCATCGGAGATCGTCAACAATCTGCTGAATTTCTCACGCACCAGCGCCGCCGAGTTCAGCGATATTGACGTCAACAAGATCATCGCAGAAACGCTCACGCTGCTCGAGCACCAGTTCAAAACCTCGCACATCAAGGTGGAAGTCGATTTGCACCACGATTTGCCGTTGATCCACGGCAACGCCGGCAAGCTGCAGCAGGTATTCCTCAATCTCTTCGTGAACGCCAAGGACGCCATGGCGGGCGGTGGAACGCTGCGCATCGCGACTGCCAACGGGAGTGGCCTACACGTAAGCGTGAGCGATACCGGCGGGGGAATCGCGCCGGAACACATCAATAAAATCTACGACCCGTTCTTTACCACCAAGACGTCTACCCGCGAAGGCCAGCCGCGGGGCACCGGCTTGGGTCTTTCCGTAACCTACGGGATCATCCAGGAACACGCAGGAAAAATCCGGGTGGAGAGCCTCCCTGGCCAGGGCACCACCTTTTATCTTGAGTTTCCGATGATCAGGAAGGCCGTCAATGTCTGAAGCCGCCGTTTTAACCCGCCAACCAGCCACCGCACCCGCCCGCGGTTCCGTCCTCATTGTTGACGACGAAACCGCGATCCGGGAATCGCTGGAAACTTTGCTGGAGTTTGAAGGCTATTCCGTGGAATCGGCCGAAACCGGAGAAGAAGGCCTGACCCGGCTGGCCGAGCGTCCTTTTGATTTGATCTTGCTGGATTTCGCTCTCCCGGACCGCAACGGACTCGAAATCCTCGCTGACATCCGTGGACGCGACTCTCACCAGGCCGTGATCATGATCACCGCCTATGGCACGGTGGACAACGCTGTCCGCGCGATGCAGAACGGGGCAACCAACTTCATCCAAAAGCCCTGGGACAACGAAAAGCTCCTGGCCGACGTGCGCACCGCCGTGGCCCGCCGCCGCGCCGAAGATGAGAACGAACAACTCAAACGCGCTTTGAAGCAGCGTTACAGCTTCTCCGAAATCATCGGCAAGAGCGAAGCTATGCTGCGGATCTTCGACCTGGTCGGCCAGGTTGCCGCAAGCCGCTCCACGGTGCTGATCCAGGGGGAAAGCGGCACTGGCAAAGAGCTGATCGCTAAAGCCATCCACGCCAATTCGCCGCGCAAGAACCAGCCGTTTGTTCCGGTCAACACCGGCTCCATGCCTACGGATCTGCTGGAATCCACGCTCTTCGGTCACGTCAAGGGAGCGTTCACAAGCGCCGTCTCCTCCAAGAAAGGGCTGTTCGAGGTCGCTGACGGCGGCACCATTTTCCTGGACGAGATTGGCACCATGAGCCTGGAAACTCAGTCCAAGATCCTGCGCGTGTTGCAGGATAGAAAATTCATGCACCTGGGCGGCGTCCAGGAAATTCAGGTAGATGTGCGCGTGATTGCCGCTACCAACATCGACCTGAAAGTTTTGACCCGGGAAGGCCGGTTCCGTGAAGACCTGTTCTACCGCTTGAACGTGATCACTGTGGACTTGCCTCCGCTGGCCAGCCGCACGGAAGACATCCCTCTTCTGGTAGCGCACTTCTTGTTGAAGTTCTCGGCCGAAAACGGAAAATCCGTAGTGCATGTTGCGCCGGAAGCCATGCGGAAACTCATGGACTACCGCTGGCCGGGTAACGTGCGCGAACTCGAAAACGTGATGGAGCGCGCGGTCGTGTTGGCCAACGGGCCCGTCATCGGCATCGATCTGCTACCCGACTCCATCGTGAGCCGCGGCACGCCCGGCCAGATGTTTGAACATCAGGCTGACGCTTCCCTGTTCGAGATCGTGGAAGACGGCGAGCGGCGCCTGATCGTGGACATGCTCGAAAAATGCAATTGGAACCAGACCGAAGCCGCAGAGCGTTTCCGTGTCCCGCTCTCTACGCTGAATCAAAAGATCAAGCGGCTCAACATTGAGATTCGCAAGAAGTCCGCGGGCGGCCGCGAAGCGTAACTCTTGCAATCGCCGACATCGCCACTTCATCGCGCGACATCGCCGTCATCGGCTCGCGGCGTTGAGATGCGCTGGTGCCCTCATATCTGGTCTGACTCTGATTCCCGTTCCATGATCACGGAAACTTGGCGATCACGGCGATGACGCGCGATGTCGGCGACGTCGGCGATTCTGCTATATTGTCCACTTGATGGAACT